>DATJDF010000560.1:0-2261 GCA_035497555.1 Arachidicoccus sp.
TTATTAAAAACTTAATTGAAAATTAAATGAATTTGAATTCAGTGAAAGCAATATTGCAGCGTAGAGCCCAGTGCGGACTCCTGATGGGACTCGCAGTACTTGTAAGTGGAAGTGTCTTAGCGCAAAAGGCCGAACAAAAGGCACCTAGTTATCCATTGATTACTCACACGCCCTATTTTAGTATTTGGAGCCCGACTGATCAGTTAAATGCTGCCACCACGGTACATTGGTCCGGCAAAGACCAATCTCTGATAGGCATCCTGCAAGTGGATAATCAGTTTTACCGCTTTCTGGGTCAGAACGTAAAGGAATACAAAACTGTATTACCAACGGGGTTGGACGTAAATGATGCAAGTGTAGCTTATACCTTAAGTGAACCAGCTGCCGGCTGGCAGCAGCCTGATTTTAACGCCGGGAACTGGAAGTCAGGGAAACTGCCCATCGCTGATAATAATCCGGAGGCCCGCATAAAATGGACCACTGATGACATCTGGATCCGTCGTGAATTTGATTTTAAAGAGGCGGACAAATCATTATTATCCTTAGCACTGCGCCACGATGATAATACAGTCGCTTATCTGAATGGAAAAGAAATTTATCGCAAAGAAGGCTGGCTGGAGCATTACGTGAATCTTGACCTTAGTAAAACGCTGGAAAAGGAGCTTGTCAAAGGCCGTAATGTACTCGCATTCCATGTACGCAATACTGCGGGTAACCGTTATTTTGACGTTGGTCTCGTAAGAGAAGTAAAAAGAGAAAACAGTCAGCATGTAATCAGGGCAAAACAGACAAATGTCCAGGTCCAGGCCATGCAAACCATCTATAATTTTGATTGTGGGAGCGTTGATCTTGAAGTAACTTTCACATCGCCCCTATTGCTCAAAAAGCTGGAAATACTGGCCCGGCCCGTCTCTTATATTACCTATAAGGTAACACCCAAAGACGGAAAAAGCCATAAAGCACGTGTACTACTCAGTGCATCTTCAAATATAGCTGTGAATGAGCCCAACCAGGAGGTAAAGGCAGCGGCCCTCAAAGCGACAGGGGTTTCGCTACTCAAAGTTGGAACAAAGCAACAACCTGTCTTGAAGAAGAAAGGCGATGACCTTCGTATTGATTGGGGCTACTTCTACGTAGGAGCAGATGAAGCTAGTACCACGCAATCCGTCACCACATCCGCTTATGCAGGTATCAATGAATTTACGACCGGCACATTAGGAACAAATACGGCGGATGTCAGCGGCAAAACACTGAGTCTAAATACATGCATTGATCTTGGTAATGCTACTGCTTCAAATGCTGCAAAAGGTCATATGTTACTTGGTTATGATGAACTTTACGCCATCCAATACTTCCATACCAATCTGCGTCCCTGGTGGAACCGGGATGGTAAACAGCAGTTTACCAATTTAATGGCAAAAGCAGAGAAAGAGTATAATACAGTAATGAAAGAGGTTGAGACCGAGGATCAGGCGATAAAAAAAGACTTAGTCGTATCCGGTGGTGAGAATTATGCGCGCCTATCTATATTGGCGTATCGTCAGAGCATTGCCGCACATGCCATCGTAGAGAGTCCGGGGAAAGAATTACTCTTCCTGTCAAAGGAAAATTTCTCTAACGGTTCCATCAATACAGTGGATCTGACTTATCCATCTGCACCATTATTTCTTATGTATAATACAGAACTGGAAAAAGGCATGATGCGGGGTATCTTCTATTACAGCGAAAGCGGAAAGTGGGAAAAACCTTTTGCCGCACATGACCTAGGCACTTACCCTCTTGCCAATGGGCAGACTTATGGAGAAGATATGCCGGTAGAGGAAGCAGGTAATATGGTCATTTTAGCTGCGGCTATCACTAAGGTTGACGGAAATGCTGATTTTGCCAAAAAACACTGGAAAACCCTGTCTATCTGGGCCGATTATCTGGCAAAAGAAGGCTTTGACCCTGCCAATCAATTGTGTACGGATGATTTTGCCGGTCATCTGGCGCGCAATGTCAACTTATCCGCAAAAGCAATCGTGGCTTTAAGAAGCTACAGTATGCTCGCCGAACAGTTAGGGGAAAAGGCAGTCGCTCAAAAATATCTGAAACTGGCCCAGAGCATGGTCCCCAAGTGGATGGAGCTAGCTGATGATGGAGATCATTACACACTGAGTTTTGAAAATAAAGGCAGCTGGAGCCAGAAATATAATTTAGTCTGGGATAAAGTCTTAGATTTTAATTTATTCCCCAAAGAGGTGTATGAAAAAGAAATCGCC
>DATJDF010000561.1:0-9464 GCA_035497555.1 Arachidicoccus sp.
TGTGTCGTCAAATGTAAATAAAATGGCATCCTGTACCGGCTTGTCTTCATTGAGCAATGGCAGAAGACTGGTACCTCGTAAGTCTTCAGGTGGAGTGGCACCGGTAATGGCCGCAATGGTTGGCATGATGTCGATAAGAGAAGCAAGATGTTGGGTGGCTTTTTTCTTATCGGCTTCAGGAAACAATACCGGGTTAGAGAAGACCATTGGCACACGAAGTGCCTCTTCGTATGCCACAAATGCTTTTTGACGCATGCCACCGTGCGCCATACCCATTTCCCCATGGTCAGCAAGGCGAATCACCAGTGCCTGGTCTGCCAGTTTGTTACCTTCTACCTCTTTATAAAGCTCTTCGATAAAGAAGCCGATTTCGGTGTCGATCTGACGCAGAAGATTAGCGTAAAAGTTCAGGTAATTCGTTTGTTTTTCTGGCGTATTTAGTAGCCCCAAACCCATGGCGGCGGCTGTCTTAATTTGGGCCTGAGCGGAAGGTTTGCCATTTGCGACTAGATCTTCGTTGACTGTATCAGGAAGCGTTATTGGCCCCTGAAGGAATTTATCACTATAACCATAATGGAATCCCCTGGGATAACAAAGTACGTCATGGGGATTAACGAGTGAGAGTATTAGACAATAAGGTTTTCCTTTTCCCTGTTCACGTAAGGTTCTTACGTTTTTTAAAAAGTCTATACCCTCCTTTACGTAAATCCCATCGTGGTTAGCAAAGCCGCCGCCGAAATTCTCTGGTGCAGTGTCTTCTCCAGCATCTGGCGCCTTCCAGCCTCTGAAACCATATAGTGCTATATCGGATGGTTCGGGACTGCCTCCGTCAGCTGCTTTGCTCACATGCCATTTACCTCTGTAATGCACCTCGTATCCGTCACTGATTAACATACGCGCTACATTGGGTAGTGTACTGTCCAGTGTGACTTCTCCGGAGGAATATTTTCCACCGGTTGTGAGGGTTTGAGTCACATGATGCTGTGCAGGATATAGACCTGTCATAAGGGTAGATCTGCTTGGAGAGCACATGCATGTATTGCAAAAGGCTCGATCAAAACTGAAGCCATTTTGTTTCAGGAAAGTTAGGGTTTTTAGATTATCCTGTTCCCAATTTTCCGGAAAGTGCTGTGTAGCTCTTTCCTGATCAGTTATAATCATGATAATGTCCGGTTTCCCGGCAAGTTTGCTAAGTCGATCGCTGAAATTCATAGTTTGCTGATTTTTGAAAGTAATGAAATTATTGATAACAATGGAAAAATGCGGGAGAAAAAATGTTTTTTCCTGGATCAATGCATGAGAGAAGCGGATTAGGTGAGTGAATATGTATAACTAATGAGGACTATTGATTGTATCGGTACCCCTTTTTATTATTTAAAATAATAATTGAAGTGAACGAAATTATAAAACAAATTGTAGAATCCCAAATGCAATATACCCAACTATTGAAAGCATATAAAAGAATGACCCATTTAAGTGGATACTAAAAGATCATGATATAGTAAAGTTTAGGATTGAGCAACGCTGTCCAGGCTCAATCAGTCCAGAATCTTCCTTCAATTGTGTATATTTGTGAGCGCTGTTTTTAAATTATTTTGACACATAAATTAATTTACGATTATGACTGATGTAGCTGATGATCCAGAATTCTGGGAAGCAAATTTTAGCCAGAAGAAAGAGATGTGGGGATTGGAACCGTCGCGCTCCGCTCAACTTACAAGGGATTTCTTTGTCAAAGCTTCTGTCAGGAACCTGCTAATTCCCGGTATTGGTTATGGTAGAAATGCGCAGATATTCAGAGACAGCTCAATTGAAGTGACCGGCATTGAGATATCTGAAACTGCCATTAAAATGGCAGCGGAGCATTACGGCCCGGAATTGAAGATCTATCATGGTTCCGTTACTGATATGCCGTATGATGATTGCAAATATGATGGAATATTTTGTTATGCCCTGATCCATTTGTTGGCTGGACCGGAAAGGGAGAAGTTAATCCGTGATTGTTATAATCAACTCTCGGATAATGGCTACATGTTTTTTACAGCAATTTCGAAAACGGCGCATACTTATGGTCAGGGAGAATATGTCAGCGAAGACCGCTATGAAATCTTTCCTGGCGTTAAAATGTATTTTTATGATCATACCTCTATTCACGCAGAATTTGATAATGCCGGATTATTTGAAATTACAGAGATTGAGGAGAATTATCCATTTTTCTTGATTAAATGCAGGAAGGCCGGACAGCCAATTTAAAAGTAAACCTTTTAAATTTAAAACAGCCTTTAAATGGATAAGTTTGGTGCATGAAGTTCAGGTCGCCTTCCAATTCTTTTTCACTTCAAGTAATAAATAGGCAGGACTATTTAAAATTTCCAGCCCTTTATTGATTATTGGTTGCTGTAGAAGTATATTACTATTCTTTCTTTACTTCTGTTTATCTCGTATTTTTTGAGGTAAGATAAGGAGACGGTTGTACAAAATGGGCCGTTTTTTAGTCAGATTAGCAGAAAATAGTTAGATTTAGATTCGCAAAACACCAGAAAATGGCAGATACGAATGACGAATTTAACTCGGATAAAAAGGACAATACCTGCGAGGTCAGCTCAAAGGCTGAGCAATTAAGCGCACAGGTGGTTTCTGAAGGAACTGAAAATGTCCGTAGGGCAATTGGTTCGGGAGGGAGATTACAATCGTTAGATTTCTACCGAGGTCTTATCATGGTGCTTTTAATGATGGAGAGTAGCGGCATTTTCAGTTATTTGGAAAAGCTAGGTGTGGGATCCCGTTTACAACCTATAGCTGAATTTCTATTTAGTCACGCCAAGTGGCACGGCTTACATTTTTGGGATCTTATTCAGCCTGGATTTATGTTTGTTGCAGGAGCAGCCATGGCATTTTCATTATATAAGCAAACTGCAAGGGGAGTTTCCTGGAATGAGCAGCACTGCCATGCCTGGCGGCGTAGTGGCTGGCTTTTTTTCTGGGGTGTACTGGATTATGCAGTTGCTGGTGATCATTTGGTTTTTGAATTATGGGATGTTCTTACACAATTATCATTTACACTACTCGTCGCCTTCTATATTTTCAGATGGAAAACCTCCCGTCAGTTGATACTCTGTGCGGCACTGTTGCTGTTAACGGAATTTCTTTACAGGTATACGGGAATTGAAGGATTCAGCGCACCTTTTACCGATCAACATAATTTTGGGAATTTTATTGACTTGGTACTCATGGGTAAGACCAGCCCGGGGGGCTGGGTAGCAATTAACTGCCTGCCGACTGCGGTTCATACGATTCTGGGGGCGGTAGTCGGGAAGTGGTTACTGACAGTTTCGAACTATAAAGTCTGGATAAAAAGAGCGATGATTCTGGGTCTTTTACTTCTTCTATTTGGCTATTTCCTGGACGGATCTGGGATGACACCTATCATTAAAAGGATTGCTACAACCTCTTTTACACTTGTGTCCGGAGGCTGGTGTTTACTAGCCTTGATATGTATGTTCTGGTGGATTGACATACGAGGGCATAAGCGCTGGTTAAGGTTTTTTACCATTGTCGGCATGAATTCTATCTTTATTTATCTTTTTTTTGAAATCGTAGTGGGAGATTGGTTATTCGATTATTCTCAAGTTCTAATAGGTGGCCTTTTGTCCTTGATTTCTGTTCCGGCTATGTTGAGTTCTTTGATTGCCTCTCTTGCCTTATTTATTTTTCAATGGGGGCTTTGTTGGTGGCTTTACAAAAAAAAGATCTTCTTCAAAGTTTAAGATCTCTTAACGGTAATTTGGTTAATCCGTCGAGTCGGGCAATAAATTGACTCAAAGTGGAAGGATCACTTCTTGAGCTCAAAGCGGGTGTCTGGCTATGTTTTGTGTCCAGGATTGAAAATAGAAAAGGAAGTAGCAATACTTCCTTTTCTATGATTGTGCGTCACGGTCGGTTCCGATTATTTAATTGGATGAATGATTGATTGATTGTTAATCTAGCTTTAAAGGCCCCCCGACAATTTCCATATCATTATCCGCAAAGAGCTTTGTGATCTCTTCTTTTGTAGGTTCATGATCCATGGAGGCCAGCGCAATAAAAAAGTCTTCTAACTTTCCAGCTGGCTGTAATGTGACCGTCATTTTCCCCTTTTTTGAAGCCTGGGTCCAGGCATGAGGGATCTTTCGCGGCAAAAAAATGCTGTCCCCAGCTAGAAGATGGTACTTCTTATCACCAAGCTTAAAAAAGTATTCACCTTCCAAAACATAAAATATTTCGTCCTGGGAATTGTGAATATGTAAGGGTGTGCCTTTTCCCTGAGATAGGCTCAATTGTTCAAAAATGGCCAGGTCGCCGTCCGTATCAGTTCCTGATATCTTGATATCTATCGTATTTTCGTTAACCCCTTTTAAATTTAAGTGGCCATGGATTCTCCCTTCGCCATTATTGATTTTAAATCCTTTACCATTCCTCTCGGATCTTTTGCGGGTAAAAGGGGAGAAGCTGATCAATGGAGCCATGGCCACGGTTAAAATGGTTGTGATGAAATTCATTCTTTTCATAACTATTATTGGGCTTTAAAAGAACTGATTTTTAATGCTATCTCTTTATTCAAGAGAATGGCTGCGTTTCCGTTCTTTACTTTCTTCAGATATTTATTTACAATTTTTGACTAGAGTAGAGATATGCTCAATTCGGCTAACTTTGTGCTCGCATCCTGAAGTGATTGCCTGAATCCCTGATTGAAAGTGTTCAGGGCATTTTGGTGAAATACCGCTGATGCTACAAATGCCTCGATAGCAGAAGCCTTTTCATTTGCCCAATTTGGATGTGGATAACCACCATCACCCTTCCCC
This sequence comes from Arachidicoccus sp., assembly GCA_035497555.1. Taxonomy (GTDB): domain Bacteria; phylum Bacteroidota; class Bacteroidia; order Chitinophagales; family Chitinophagaceae; genus Arachidicoccus. The sequence continues at coordinate 4,842 of DATJDF010000561.1, forward strand.
GGCCGGATATTTAAAATTATGCCAATCAGAGGGCAGAGTTGCTCAAACTCATCTGTAAACTTTTCAATATCCCCACTTACAATAATGATTCCCCGTTCATTATTGTTCTGACGCATTGCGTCTTTAATTTCCTGAAGTAGCAGGGCGTGATCAATAACCTCTTGCGTGAGTGCGGCTATAACCACAAATCGGGGCGGCAACGGTTGCGGATTAAGTTCAGATAATGTGTGCGGATGAATCAGGTCCCAGATCTCAGGGTGCAAATTGTATAAATGTGCATATAGCCAGGGCTCCGGACTCGGCCCAAAAAGCCTGATTCGTTTTGCTGCTTTGCGGATATATGGATCCCAGGGCCCAGAGGGTAAGGGATTGTCTGGATCCGGATATCCTTGGTTGCCTAGTAATTGACTGATGAGAGATTGGACTTTCCTTGTGGAAATATCTGTTTTTTCAAATTTAGTTTTTAGCGTTTCCATTTTTGTTTTGTTTTTGATTATTAATACAATTCAGGTTCTGTTCTTTTGCAGATATTTTAATTGTTGATTATGGCGTATGCTTAAGACTGATACGAAAGAAGCCATCGGTTACTTTAATGTTTTTATTTGGATCACCAAGGCAGTGGGTTACTGTGAAAAAGAAGGTGCCCTCTGCCCAGTCGGCGTCTACTTTGGTAATGTTGACCTCTCCTTTTGTGCCACCACAGATGCCGTCGTTATTTGTTACATAGTCGACAGCCCAATCATCAGATATCTTCAAATTTTTGCCGGCCACCATGTCCCGGACATCATAAGGAAAGCTGATATAGTCCTTATCGTAATAACCTATTATTCTGCCTGCCGGGTCGGGTGGCATCATAGCGTCGGCAGACCATTCTTTTCCGTTTATTTTGGCACTCATGGTCCATCCGTTTTTTGTTGTTGCCTGCGTCCCGGGGACATGTTCCTTCATGGTGGTTTGCAATTTTTCCTGCAATTTTTTTGCCTCGCTATGTTGGCCATTACAGGCGAAAAACATACAGGCGAATACGAGTAATAATGAATATAGTTTCATCTTGTTTTATTTTTTTTATTATGAAATTTTTTCCGAAGTTTACGGTGTGGTGTTTTATCGTCTTAGCCTTCCAGGTATTTTTACCTTATTTTTTTTGTCGGCTTTAGGCGGAAGTGGTTGCGGGTTTAGCATTTTAGTACTTTCTGGATTCACCTGCTTAACTCTTTTTTTTGTTTTTGGCGGAAGTGGTTGCGGGTTGAGCATCTTGGTGTTTCCCGCATTTTGAACCTTAGTTGCATCATCTGATTTTGGCGGAAGCGGTTGCGGATTTAATATTTTTTGGCTGCTGGATCTTGATATTTTATTCGGTAGATTTTTTTTCAGCATCTGTGCATCCGCGATCGTTGCTGTAATTGCAAGGGTAAATAATAAGGGAATTATTTTTTTCATTATTATTGATTTAGTGTGATAATTGCCCAAAAAGAGACGTTGATTTAGTGACTGTCGGGCTATTAGTGTTTTGATATAACTGGTGTAATACCTGGCGGCCCGTAAGTGTCCTGCGTTTGCGTGTAAGTTGGCAACCTGGCATTTTTCGATCTTGAATCAATTAGCATTTTATCGCCAGTTGGCATCAATATGCCAATATATTTCATTATTCTGCCTTGTCTGTAATCTGTATAATTGCCGGTACGCGAAGCAATTTCCATATCCCAACTGTAATCTTCATCATAGCCGTATAGATATACCCGGGCGCCAATTTGCTGATAGCTTAATTTTAAAATGCCTAAATCGGCGCCCGTTTGCTGTTGGACTATGATTCCGTGTTTGGTATAGGTAACCTCTGGATTGCCACTACTCGAATTATTAAATGAGACCATGCTCAAATCCGGGTAATAATACCCTGATCCGATAGGATCGTTTTTATTGATCGGCTCTCCTCCCCAGGAGGTCGCTTTTAGAGCGGCCCCGGTAGCTGGATATAAAGCAAGATTGTATTTACGGGAGTTGATTGTCGTTTTACCTGGGTCTGCTGGAGCCATAGTTAGTGATGCTCTGGATGTAATAGTCATGAGCTGCTCCCCGCCGAGATCTGGGAGATTAATACTGATGTGGATATTGCCATCGAGCGTACTATCAATTTTACTTATTTTACCTTTAACACTATCTGCGTTTTGGAAAGTCACACCGTTATCATTGGATAAATAAAATATTGAGTAAATCGTTACGGTACTGTCGGCGTGGAAATTCATGTCTGCAGGTTTAGCATATTGGCTTCTGTTTCCATCATCGACACCTACCCATTCCGTATTTTTTAGGAAATCGATATAGGTTTTCGCGCTTTGTGACGTCCCGGGTTTTATACTACTCTTTTCACAGGCTAGAAGGTTGGCAAATACGAATATTATTATTAGACTTTTCATGATTGTGTATTTTTAACTAGAATCTTGCGAAAGAAACATTATTACTTTTTTACCCGAACAGATTTACTAGTCGATTAAATGAAAAGTTCGTTTTACCTCGGCATAATCATGGAGATTTAGATGTTTTGCTGATGTATGTATTCCACCGGGAATTATGACATACCTGAAACTGTGCATATTCGAGATATTTGTGTAGTAATTCTCATTATTTACAAAATCGATACGAATTTTTTGCAGTGAGGTAATTGCCGACCAGGTGTCCGTATAGGTTATACCTCCGGCTGTGAGTTTGTAGTTTAAAATAATGGGTAATACACCTACGTTGTCTACAGGCCATATAATGAGATTATATCCGTTCATTTTGCCGTATACAATAACCATTCCTTTATCTAAGACAGCTTGTGTTAGATTGGATGCAGCAATGTCATAATAAAGGTGATAGGTGTTGAATATAGTCACTGGTACCCAGGTTGTAGCGGTGACCCAGTCAGAGTAAATTACATTTGCCGAACCGGCAGGTCCACGTAAGTTTATTGCCACTCCCCAGCCTGTACTCGTTTTAGGACCGTATAATAGGTAGCTGCTTTTGTCCAAGTAGAAGTCCCCAATACTTCCAAGACTTGCACCTGGCACACCGCTACCACTCCAAGTCTTACTGCCTGCGGTACCTGTGGCACCGGTAGCACCTGCAGGCCCTTTTAAAGAATACCCCGTTCCCCATCCGGTTTCAGTTTTAGGTCCGTATAAAAAGCCAGTTGCTGTATTTATGTAATAATCTCCAACTACACCGGTTGTAGAGGATGGCAACACCCGACCGCTGTAAATATTACTGCCACTCTTCCCATTTGCACCTTTTGGACCTGCGGGGCCAACCAATCCCTGGTCGCCTTTTTCGCCGGTTGTTCCCTGCGGGCCGGCTACGCCGTCTTTCCCGCAATTAGTCAGCGATAGCGATATGCAAAGAATCGCTAGGATTAGTAAATAACGCTTTGTTCTCATGGTAATAAATTTTAATTTTTTAAAATTGATCTTTGTTTAGATTTTGTGGTGACAATTTATTTCTCAAAGCTGAAGAAGCCAGCATTTCTAAATGCTACCTTGAAGTAGAAACTGTGACCTGAGACTTCTAATTATTGGTCTCGTTGTTTTACAAAACAAAATTACATTACCAGATTGCACAAGTCAATAGGAGAAACATATGATTTTTCAGGAAGTTGAGAAGACGGGAAAAGTAGAAGGGTTGGATAGATTTATTCGTCTCGATTTGTCAGTCTTTCGAGGATAGCTTTGGCCACTGCTTCTGATTTAGAATTTACATGCAGCTTTTTATAAATATTGCAGATGTGGGTACAGACAGTGCCCATGCTGATAAAGCAATGATCTGCTATCATTTTATAACTGTCGCCTTTTACCAGGCAACTAAGTACTTCTATTTCTCTGGAGGAAAGATCGTACTCGTTAATTGCGATGTTTTTCTTTTCGCGAAAGAAATCAAGCACCTTGCGGGCAATACTTGCATTCATTGATGCTCCCCCCTGGCTTACATCGCTGATGGCTTCTAGGATTTTGGCAGGCGAGGTCTTTTTAAGCAAATAACCGGTTGCTCCAGATTGAATGGCATCGAATACCTTATCACTATCATCATAAGAAGTCAGGATAAGGACATTGATAGCCTGAAAATGGCTTTTTATAAGCGCCGTTGCCGCGATGCCATTAATACCTGGCATATCTATATCCATCAATACAACATCGGCCATGTCACCTTGTAATTGTTCAAGCACCTGGTTAGCATCGGGGAATGATCCCACAATTACAAAACCAGGTGTGCCCGATATGAGATAGCAGAGGCTATCACGAAGAGCGTTATTATCATCAAATATAGCAACCCTGATGTCCAAGTTATTAATTTATTCCATAAAGATACAGCTGTTATTCGTCTTAACCAATCATATATCTATATGATGTTAACCAGTAGCATTAAGGTTGTGCCATTGCCTGGTTGGGACGTGATTCGATAAACCGCATTCATTTCTTTGGCGCGTTTTTGCATATTTGCTAATCCGTTACGGTTACTTTGTTGATTGATGTCATATCCCTTCCCATTGTCATTTATGATAAATTCCAGTTGGTTATTCAGCTTCTTAACGGAAACACTCATTTTTGTGCAATTCGAATGCTTAATAATATTATTAATGCACTCTTTAAAAAT
>DATJDF010000562.1:0-17705 GCA_035497555.1 Arachidicoccus sp.
AGGGTGTTACCGGCACAACAAAGGGCACGACCGGCCCGGACGGATCACTCTATACGTCACAGTCGCAGACCGGCCTGACCAATAACGGGTATGGAACGATTATGGGTGCACAAAGTGCCTATGATGCAGATAATGACGGAATGCCGGATTATTGGGAAGCAGTCTATGGCTCGGACTCATTAACAGACGACGCCATGACTTTAGCACCGGATGGGTATACGAACCTGGAGCATTACCTTAATTGGTTGGCCGATCCAAATGCTTCAACCACACCTAATCAGGCAGTAAATATTGACCTTACGAAATATGCCGGTGAATTTGCGCTTGAAGGCGGTGTATTTGCATTTTCAAATGTCATCAGTGGCAGCTGCAGTTTACTGCCTGATGGCCACACCGTACAATTTACACCTGCCGCAAATTTTGCGGGTTTGGGTGCATTTGATTTTTCCGTTACGACACCGGACGGTGTTTATCAAAGTAGGGTAAGCATTGCCATCACGGCTACGCCAATTTATTCGACCTTGCCGGTTGCCGTATCGGCCCCAAGTCCTGGTGACAACCAGGCTTTTTCCGGCGCTGTATCTACAAGCCAGCGCCTGAGTTGGCAGGGCGGCTATAATACAGACAGTTACAAGATTTATTTTGGTACGAGTGCCGCTAGTCTTACACAGGTGTCGCAAATACCTTTTACTCAGTCTGCTACTTACGAGGTCTCTGATTTGAGGTTTAATACAACCTACTATTGGAAAGTAGACGCAGTCGGCCCAGACGGCACCGCTCCGGGTCAGATATGGTCCTTTACAACTGGACCGCAAACCAAGTTGACGGCCCGGTATAAGCTCGATGAGTCCACTGGTACCATGGTGGAAGATGCCAGTGAAAATCATATAAATGGTCTGGCAAATTTTACGCCCCAGTGGTATCCGGATGGCGGAAACCTGAAAGGGGCTGTTGGGTTTGCACAGGCAACCGAACCTACTTCGGCCCTTGTCATTCCCTCCTCTGAGGCGACTCTTCTGGACAGTAGCTCTTTTACAGTTTCGTTCTGGGTTAAAATTCCATCAAATACGTACACTTATGCGAACGGGAAGGATTGCTATTTAATCAATAAAGGCTCCTTTGAGGCAAATACCGGAAAATGGTATGGATTGCAGCTCAAAGATGGCAAACTGACTTTTGCTATTGACGACGGTGCACATAAAAGTAGTCTAAGCGTTTCCTTAAGTGGTACAAATGACATTTTTGACAACAGCTGGAAAAATATTGTGGCAGTAAGAGACGCTGGATTAAACGAAATAAGCATATATATAAACGGGCTCAAAGCTGGATCGGCTTCCAGTGCATCCACCAAAGGTACTATCGGACAAATGGATAAACCATTACTGATCGGTAATTCAGGGGAAAATAAGCCTTATCGGGATTTAATGGATGACATCAGGTTTTATGACAATGCATTGTCGGCCCAAGATATCGAAGATATCTATCGGATGAAAGATGCGGTTACTTTACCTGTTGCCCTGGTGAGCTTTACGACAGATATAGCTGGTAAAGGCGTACTACTTAAATGGCAGGCGGCTGCAGAAGCAAATAGTGACCGGTTTGAACTACAAAGTTCTACAGATTACAGGACCTTCCGTACACTCGAAGTTGTAAAGGCTAAAGCCAAACCTGTGGGTTTAGTCAGTTATACTTACCGTGATCAAAATCCTGTTAACGGTATTAATTATTATAGACTGATCACCTATGACCAAAATGGGAAAGGTATCGTCAGTGCCATCAAAACCGTGTTCTTCGCATTTGGAAAAGAAGATTTTACAGTCTTTCCAAATCCGGCATCTGGTGGTGTGGTTAATTTTAAGTTGTCATCTTTTAGCGGAAAAACAACCTTTTCAGCGATGCTGTTATCACCTGAGGGTTCATTAATAACGAAAGCTGATTTTAATGTTAATCAAAATAATAAATATACTTTAAACATAAATAGAAGATTACAGCCTGGCATCTATGTTTTGGTTATTGAGCATGAGGGGGTGATGTTATCCAGAAAAGTAATATTTAGAGGGAATTAATTTTTCTTGAGTTTGAGTCCAGTTTGACACCATTTTAGAATTTGCAGTATACCCATTACACAGGGTATGCAGCGCTCATGAATACAGGATAATCGTCAACAGCGCGGAGGGTAGTGTCTGGGAAATATTAGCCTGTTGTATACGCCCCAATAGGATGCTGAGCGAAGCTCGGTGTCCTATTGCCAGTGAACCCCAACATGTAAAAATATGATGACAGGCTGGTATATGCCGTAGTGGCGGTTCACCTTTCACCGTTTAAAAGGTGCTTCAGCAGACTAAATAGGAGCAGTTTATGCAGATGAACCCTGGTAGCAATCGGGCCGCCAGGGGGCAGGGCAAGGCGGAATTAAATATTACAGCAATCAATTTGGCATCTTGCCTTTCAGCTTAAATTTAGGTTATAGCGACATGGCCTGGTATTTTTTTTATTGAAAAGACGAATAGAGTAGTAGATATGCTTTAGTAATGTGCATATTCAGCCCTAAAAGTAACTGCATTTTCAGTTGATCAAAAAGCTTGTTTTGGAACTCCTACTTCGAGCCTGCCCCATTTTTTTACCAAACAAAAAAATCACCTAGAAACGTAAAAAAAACTCACCATGAGAAATAGACAGCAACAAAACGAGAAGTAGTGACATACCTGAAGAACAGTCGATGGGGAGACCTTAATAATGAATATCTGCCATCGGTAATGCATTGCGTAACAAAAGTATCATTTCTGAGCTCAGGTATACTATGGGTATATCCCTTTTTCTTCAATGTTTATTTTTTTGTTTTAATCTCTTGCGGTTGCTGGACTTTTTCAATTTTCTTAATACTATCCGTCACAGGTAGATTCTCAGGCATTTCACCGCCTAACTCTTTAATGGTTTTTCTCAGTTTTTTCCCCCACTTCGAAATGGGTTAAGTTGGCTTTCTGTTTGCCTTTTATATTTTCCCGCTTAAGCTTTTCTCAGTTTGTGTAGCGCGGAACAGATTGGCTGCCAGTTCAGTACTGCCCATATGATCCAATATTTGCTGATTTTTCTTGAGCGCTTTCTTTTTATGAATAGCTTTGGCATCTAAGCCACCGTATAAGCCTATATATCCATGGTTTTGAAATATGGCATAGTCAATAGGTGCTACTACCCCGGCATTTTTAGCAGCGGCAGCAAGTTGTGTGTTGTGCTTTACTATTTCATTGCGCAAGAAGAGCCTTTTTTCAACTTCATTGTTCAGTTGGCTATAGGCCTCCATTTGCGTTATTTCATGTAATCGGGTTTGAACGGCAAAATAAGTTTGCCCTAAAGCGACCACTTCTTTATTTGGATCGGCATTTTGTACTATGAGGTAACAGGGGTAGCGGGACAACTTTACGCTTTCTGTTTCCCTTTGTGCACCGGAGCCAATAGTGACCATTTCGAGGAGATCCTCGAAATGATCAGCTTCTTGTTGCCCACTGTTTTTACATGCTTCCTTAGCTCGGGCTACCACCGGTAAAAAGTGTCGATACTCAGTGTATTCCAATGCTTTTGACTGGTCTCGGGTGGTCTAGTATTCATTTCCCTGCTTATCTGTTTTCCTTATTTGTTCAAATAGATTGTAATGATTATTTGATAGTTCTTTTGTCATGGCTTACAATTTTATTTAGTAAAAATAAGTATTTTATTTAATTTATAATTCTACCTAACGCAGATGACTAAATTATTAGGTTTTACAATATTGCTCTAAACTTCCGGTAGCTAAGCGAATATCAATAAGTTGTTTGGTAAAATCAATAGAGTAAAGCACACTAAATAAACGAGCAAGTTTCAGTCACTTATTTAATTTAAGGTAGGACATCTTGTCTTAATCTAGGTATACAGGCAAAATTAGACAAAGTTAAAAGTGTTAATAGTATAGCAAAAGAAGAGGGATTAGCTGAAGCTTCGACCAGGAATCAAATAATACTTCAAAGGAGGTCAGACCAATGCAGAAGCAGAAAACATGAATGGTAAAATTCAGCGATTTAGGGCCATTAATTTTGGAATTAGGGGTCGAAGCTTCTTCTTTTTTAGGCCAGCCGGCTATTTTTCGTAGCTGGCTGGCACCTTAAAAATAGATTTAGCCTTAACGAAGAACTCCTTTTTTTGTTAATTTTAATGGAAGAAAATTTTCTTAGTTTATGAATCTGCATTTTAACTTGTTTAATATCATTGTATTACTAGGTATGGTACAGGGACTTGTCCTGAGCTTGATGCTTATTTTTTCCCGGTCAGGTAACAGGCACGGAAAATTTTTTCTTGCCGTCTTTATGCTGATACTGGTATACAACAGCTTTGGTACTTTTTGCTGGAGCAGTGGCTTTAGTACGCCGGGGCTATTAATGTTTGACGATATTTTTCCTTATACATTTATTTTTGCCACAGGGCCGAGCATGTATTTATATATTTTGTGCAATATTCATTCTCAGAAATTATCAGCCAAATCCACTTTGTATATCTATCTTCCTTTTTTTATTGATTTTGTCCTGCGAATAGGCTTCTTGATGTATGCCATTAGCTGGAATAAAGGTTGGATAGAAGCAGTAAGGCCCGACACCCTCAATGAGGCCTATCTCGCCATTGATCGGCCATCGATGGTATTTGTCTTTTGGATATACCTGATACGCTCCGTTTCCAAATTCAAAAGATCAAGTAACACAGGCGTGGATGTGCAAATGGTGCTTTCAGCCGGCGAACATGACCTTATAAGAAGATGGCTGAAGCGATTTCTGGTTATGATGGTAGCAGTGGCCATAGTATGGACGATGACGATTTTCGGCTCCATTGTCTTCGATATTCAAGGTATTACCTATTATTACCTCATTGAGGTATTTCTCGTTATTCTTATTTACTGGATAGGTTTTACAGGATATCACAGGACAAAAATAATTTATGTACAGGCAGAACGGAAAGTGGCATCTTCCCTAAAAGAAATTACGCCTACTGAAATCGGGCGCTATGTAAAGTCGATTAGAGATGCCATGGCAAGGGAAAAGCTATATTTGGACCCGGAGTTGACGGTTGCCAGGTTGGCCGCTCATTTGAAGTTAAGCCCTAAAATAATTTCCGCGGTTTTGAACCAACATATTAAACAGGGATTTAGTGAATTTGTCAACTTCTACCGGGTGGAAGAAGTGAAGGAGAAAATGAAGCAACTCGAAAACAGGCAGATGACGATTGCAACGATCGCCTATGATTGTGGCTTCAATTCTCTTGCCACATTTCAGCGGGCCTTTAAAGGACATTTGAAGATGACACCCCGGGAATTCTTGTCAAAGGAGCTAATGAATGAGGAAAAATAATGCTCAAATCCGGATTTGAGTAGGTAGAATTGCTCGAAGCAAAGACATTCGCTGAAAATTCATACGCCCGATATATTTTTTTAAATTCATTAATATGAAGAAGCTCATAGTATTATTTGTTTTAATATTGAACTCATTCTCCCGCCCGACTATATTTGCACAGTCCCACAAAAAAAATGACAATGTCTGGAATGCCGGCCATATAGCAGCATTTGAACGTAAGATCGAATCTTTACGTGAACGATATCATATCCCCGGATTGTCTGCTGGAATTGTATATGGCAGGAAGCTGGTCTGGACCAAAGGGTTCGGTTTTTCGGATGTTGAAAGACAAGTTGTTCCGGATGAAAACACTGTTTATCAGATTGCTTCTGTTACCAAAACCTTTGGTTCCATCCTATTAATGCAGCTGGTTGAAGAAGGTAAAATCAGCCTGGATGATCCGATTTCCAAATACGGGATAAATCTTGGTGCACGCTGGGGTAGTGATAACCGGATTAAACTAAAACACCTGCTTACGCATACCGCGATGGGGAGAAGTTTAAATGGTTATAAACCGGGCTATAGCTTCCGCTATAATGGCGCCTGGTACAATGAATTGGGAAAGGCCATTGAAAAGGCGTCGGGCCAGACGTTTGCAAGCTTAGTAATGAAAAATATCATTTTACCTCTGCATTTGAAAAGTACAGTACCCAGTACTGATGACAGCGTAGCCTTCAGTCTGACTGGCTATGATAAAATGGCTTTTGTAAAAAAAGTGGCAAAACCATATGACTGGCAAAATGGTCGACTCGCACCTATTAAATTTTCTTACGGCTTTGGGCCAGCGGCGGGTCTTATGAGTTGTGTTTCAGACCTAGCCACTTATTCCATTGCGATTGATGACGGGAAATTCCTGGATTCTGCAACATGGAAAAAGGTATTTACGCCATTTGTTTCTCCGAAAGGCCACACTTTTCAATATGGGCTGGGCTGGTTTATAAAAAATTATAAGGGAGTAAAAGTCGTATGGCATACTGGATGGTGGACAGGATATTCAGCGTTGCTGGTAAAAATTCCGGAAAAAGACCTCACCTTTATCATATTGGCCAATTCACAGGATTTGAGCCGTCCTTTCTATCATATTATTCATCCGCTACCCTCTTTGGGCATGTTTAACCCTTTCTACAGAAATCTGAATAATACACTGCTTGGTTCTGCTTTTGGAAAGGCATTTTGGGATGATTTTGCGGAATTGTAGTGGGTTGTGGGGCGATTTAGATAAGCGGGTAACTAGGGGGCTTTCGCCTCCAATTATGTAATGCTTTACATAACCCCAACGAACCGGACATGAAAATTTCTCTTCATCCGGCTCTGGCTCGTGTTAAACCTCCCTTTTTATTGGTGGCCAGCTATTAGATTTTCAAAGTAACCTAACAATTGCTCTTATGTTTAACTGATGGGTTTGTACCATCCTTCGGGCATAAATCTGGCCGTCGCTTCATAAGACCAGTAACCCAACAGAGATAGCCTGCTATTGATCTGGCGCCTGTCGCAATAGGCTGCATCCCAGGTGTCTCCAGCCTCGAGGCCCAGCCACATGTTAAAGCTATTTATCTCTTCTTTGTCCCTCCCTGCATAAGTCTTCAACATTTGTTTATATGCATGAATCCCACCCACGTCTTCCGGAGGACAGGCATTTTTGGCTTCGATGCAGAAGGGTGTATATATTGGCCGTTTGATTACCTTCTCAAGAAGAATCTCATGCAGCCAATCATCGCCAAAATCATAAACATAGCTATAGCGGTCTTTCGCTTTTTTAAAGATAGATGTGACGAGCATAGACCTTGCATCATGGACAGGTCTGTCGTCCTCCGTTGAAGGAATGCCTATGGACTCCATATCCATGATATCATTTTCGGTGAACTGGAACAAGTGACAATCCTCCCAGCCAAAAGCACCCTGAATGGCCATGTGAAATTGAAAGAAATTATAATCTGAAGGAATATGCAGTCTTCTCCAGATGCTGGGTTCAGCATCCTTTATGGTTATCTTAAATTGCAGTGTGTTTTCTGCCATAGTATGGTTATTTTGTCTCTAGGTGAAACAACGACAGCATCTGTAAGGCCTGTGTTATCAAAAGTCTGCTATCTGATCAGTCAAATGTACATTCATAAACGTATCAATCACCAATATATTTTATAAGACCTTGCGAATTTCACTCAATTCCGCCTTTACATTTGAAGCCCAATAATTCATGCGTGAAGCGCTCCCTAATATTGAACTACCCGTATAAGTAATATAATATCCAATTTACTCCTCCCAATAATGAATTTCCCTATATTTGTCATACTTACAAAATACACATATGACATCATCCACACTGGAGACAAAACCGCATTATATGATTTTGGACGGGCTGAGAGGCGTGGCCGCTATTATTGTTGTTGCCTTTCACCTCTTCGAGGCTCATTCTGCAGGTCATCTGTTTCAGGTGATCAATCACGGCTACCTCGCGGTTGACTTTTTCTTTCTTTTATCCGGCTTTGTTATTGGCTATGCTTATGATGACCGCTGGAATAAAATGGGTTTGAAGGATTTCTTTAAACGTCGGTTAATCAGGTTGCAACCAATGGTCATAATTGGCATGGTGATCGGGGCTATATGTTTTTATTTTCAAGGTGGTGCTTTCTGGCCTATGATTGATCAGACACCAGTTTGGAAGATGCTACTCATTATGCTGATTGGTTTTACATTAATCCCGGTTACGCCCTCAATGGATATCCGCGGATGGGATGAGATGCATCCGTTAAACGGACCGGGCTGGTCTCTTTTTTTTGAATATATCGGCAATTTGTTATATGCGCTATTTATCAGAAAATTTTCCAATAAGCTGTTGACGGTATTGGTTGTACTATCAGCTGCAGCGGTTATACATTTAACGGTGATGGGACCCAATGGTGACGTGATCGGTGGCTGGTCAGTGAATAGGGAGCAATTAAGTATTGGTTTTAGCCGGTTAATGTATCCATTCTTTGCGGGGTTATTATTATCGCGCGTCGCAAAGCTCAGGTCAGTTAAACTGGCCTTCCCGCTATGCAGCCTGCTTCTGGTCATTGCCTTGGCCATGCCAAGAATCGGTGGCGAAGTGTTATGGAAAAACGGAATTTATGAATCCATCATAATAATTATCGTGTTCCCCATTATCGTATACGTAGGTGCTTGCGGTAAGATCATCAGTAAATCTGGCCGGGGGCTTTGTAAGTTTCTTGGGGACATCTCTTATCCACTTTACATTACCCATTATCCATTGATATATATCTATACTGCCTGGGTATACAATCATAAGGTAAAACTTGAGCAAGGATGGCCTATTATGATTATAACGTTGTTTTCTGCTATACTTATAGCCTTTGGTTGCCTGAAATTATATGATGAGCCAGTTAGAGTATGGCTAAAAAGGAATTTTGCCAGCAAGTAGTTAATGGTCTTCATTTTACGACCATAGATAGGGAGAAAGCGAGGGAAGTGGCAATCGTGAAGGAAATGGGAGGCATAAAAAGTAAGTTTATAGAAAAGTAGCGGTATTGAATGAGCGCCGGGAGTGAATAGGCCAAGCTCTTGTTTAATTTGACCGAAGGATTAGGTGGCCTCGTTTTGCAGATAGCCGTTTAATACATTAACCGCATGACCGGGACATTTTTTAATGGTCTTAAGTCATAAACTATATAATTTTGTAGATTTCTTTCATTTATATTGCTAGCAATAAAATCCTCATTATGTACACCACGCCACAAATTAGCAAGTTTTGGGAAACCCGTTTTCTAATTATGGTTTCGCTAATCTTGATTTTCCCCGACTGTATTTTTGCGCAAAATAAAAATACGCAGGTAACCAATTTTAGTGATTCAGGCGCCCAGGTGACGAAATTCAGTAAGCTGGGTGACGCCATCGATGCCCATGACGGCGAAATTGCCTATTTTGACGGTGTTTACTACTTATATGGTACAAGTTATGGATGCGGCTTTGAATGGGGGAAAAAGGATGCTCCATTTTGTGGATTTAAGGTGTACAGTTCCAAAGATTTAGTGAACTGGAAAGATGGTGGTGAATTGTTTGACGCGTCGACTGCAATCTGGCAATCCAGATGCAATGGAAATACCTATGGTTGTTTTCGGCCGCATGTTATCTATAATAAGAAGACGTCCAAATATGTGCTTTGGATCAATGTTTATGATAATAGCGTTGGTTACCGGGTATTTACCAGTAATAGCCCGGCCGGGCCATTTGTGGAACAGGCTGAGCCCCGGCTTGTAATCAATAGGGGGGCTCCAGTTGCCGGACTCAATAACGGTGATCATGATACTTTTGTGGATGATGACGGAAGAGCCTATATCGCATGTACGGATTGGCGGGCGAAGGGTGCCATTGTAGTAGAGCAGTTAAGTGCGGATTACCTGACTGGAACAGGTAAGGTAACAAAGCCAATTACGCCAAGTACAACAGAAGCACCGGCCTTATTTAAAAGGAAAGGGATTTACTATTTAGTATATTCTGATCCTAATTGCGGGTACTGTTCCGGAACCGGGGCTTCTTACCGTACCGCGCCTTCTCCAATGGGACCATGGTCTGAAGGAATCAAGATTAGTGAAAATTCCTGTGGAGGTCAGCCGTCATTTGTATCTACCATTAAATTAAAAACAGGGGAGATATTCCTTTTTGGCAGTGATCTGTGGAATAATGCCGCCAAAAATGAATCTCTGGCTAATTATTACTGGGCACCCTTAACTTTTGCGCCAGATGGTTCCATTAATAAGATTGAGTGCGATAAGACATTCAGCGTTTATACTTCTGGAGACAAGCGGCAGGTTAAGGCAGAGAAAACGAGTAATTTTAAGTCTGTTGGTGACATTGATCGTGCTACTAAACGTAGTCAGACCTTTTTGGCAACCAGTGACGGACTATGGCAAGACCTGAGTATTTCCTGTTTCAAAAATCATTACCCGAATGCTGACCTCATTATTGAAATCAGCACTGTGCCTGGACAGCTTTTAAAATCGATGACAATCCCAGTAGACAGTATCAGTTGGTCACCAAAGAATATGCTGCTGCACCCGGGAATCAAGGTGCAAAAAGGAAAACATTATTCCATAACGGTGTCTACTAAAGCGGCTGTGGGTTGCTATGGATTACAGTATTATTTACAGGGCGGTGGTAAAGCATCGAAAAAGTTTTTGTACAGGACTGGAATAATAAGGAAGTAAGGTTTTCACATGGATGTATGGGGAATCAACTTGTCAGCAGTGCCGATGCAGCAGATCAGCTGTCCATTGGCAACAATAATATGCGTGGCCCAGCTGCGGGGAAATGCACAGCTTTATAGGCCGAGGTCTCCTGGGCCGAACTTTATTTTTGTTTCGGGTAGGCTTGGGTTTTCATGAAACTCCTTGACTTGCGTATGCAAAAAGTAGGGGCAAGAGGTGCTAGCGGAAGGAGTATGGGTTTAAAGTGGATTTAAAATTAAACGGCGCCACTATCTTATTTGGGTGTTGCCATGTTGATGACGGGCTTTGATTGACCGAGTTTATGCGATGGACACTCTTTTAAGATGATTCAACGACATATCAAAATAATAGGAGTCAGATAGCATACTGTGTTTACGTTCACTCCATTCGACTAATTTTGCAGCAACTTTATTTGGCTCTAGTGTATTCTCTTTTTTTGAAATATAGTCCAAAGTCGATAAAAGTTCAAGTGCAAAATCAGAATAAAAGCCATTCAGAAATTTCATCGTTTTCAGCGCGATATCATGTAGCACTTTGTTGTTCTCGATGTACTTTTTAACGGTACTATATCCATCTTCGACTAATGTCAATGGTTCAAATGGTTTTTTATTCATATCGCTGTAACCCATTAAATAACTGCCATTTAAGGCTTTTAGGACAAACCTTACTTTGCTTGAATAGGGTCCGTAAAAATTTGGTTCAAATTCTAATTTGAAATATTTTTGTGCGCCAAATTTTTGTAAAAAGTAGCAGACTTTTTCACTGGAAAATTCTGAAACATATTCGCCATTACTTACTAAATCATAAAGAACGTAAAGTAAAAGTGCACGCGCATCAGTGAGCTTCACCCTTTCTTTTTTTAATTGTTCTTTAATTGAATTGGACGGCTCAAATACAAGAATTTCAATTTGCAAATCACCTAATCTTTGCTCGATCATCGTTTTTACTTTTTCCCACCTTAAACCTCCATTGCCGGCACCAAGAGGGGGGATGGCAATGCTTTTAATTTTAAAACGCTTGATTACAGTAATTAAGTCATCCAAACCAAGGTCAATATATTCGTATTCGGAAGGTTTTCTCCAATCCGTTTTTGTCGGGAAATTGATAATAATTTTTTCGCCATCTATATTAGAATCTTTATAGACAAAGAGTCTGCCAATACCTATTTCATTATTTTGAACAGCTATTTTATATGCTTTGAAATTGCTTGGATACGCATTCTTGAATTGCAATGCGATTCCTTTGCCCATCACACCAACCAGATTCACAGTATTGATCAGTGCCTCAGCGCTGCTTTCTAATAGATTTCCAGTTATAAACTTAATCATAAAATGTAATTAATTAATAATATCCTTTTGGAAACACTTTTATCTTTTCTTCTTCTATACCCATTTTCTGCAATTCCATTTTAGCAAAATCATTAAAACATGCATAGCCTATTATGAAATCTGGAGGCAAATCGCCTAATAATAAAAATTCTGCCTGCTTTTTATGTTTAACTGTCAAATTCTCATCTCCGCCCCAATATCCTTTTTTTATTGCATTCCAGTCAAGGATTTTTGGAAGATCCCTAACCTTACTCTTATCGTAAAACCTTGTAAAGTTCTCTGTTGCATGACCATCTGAAAAATAAAATGTCTGATTTGCCTGGATAATTTGATCAACTGAACAAACTAATTATACAATATTTTCCGGTTGTGTAGGTTGCGGAACAAAATTTCCGCCATGCTGAATAGAGGAATATTTTCAATGTTGATAATACTTAAAATTAACTTTTTTCGATGATTTCCCCAATTTTTGGCTAAAATTCTTCGCCAAATTTGTGCAATTGAGACGAACCTTAACTTTGTCTTCTGTTTTAAAGTATTCGGGGCTTACTTGAATTAGCCAGCTTGTCCTGGTGATTCACTCCATTCAATTGTTTAGAGATCGCTATTGTCAGAATCATTTATTTAATTTGTTTTGTGTAATTTAGATGAAACAAAGCCAGATGTCAGAGAAAAACACCGAGAGATTCAGTAACCGTGTGGAGGATTATGTCAAGTATAGACCACATTACCCAAAACAGATAATAACGTTATTGCATGAGGATTTTCACATAGATAAGCAAGGCTATCCTGCTGTAGCTGATATAGGCGCTGGAACCGGCATTTCGGCTGAGCTTTTCCTTAAGGCAGGTTTTGAGGTTAAAGGGGTCGAACCTAATAAGGAAATGCGGGAAAAAGCCGCTGCCTTACTCCGGGATTATATAAATTTTACTGCAATAGACGGAACAGCAGAGACGACCGGACTGCCTGACAAAGCTGTTGATTTAATAATTGCGGGCCAGGCATTTCACTGGTTCGACAGGCAACTCGCGAAGCAGGAATTTAAGCGAATATTAAAGGATGAGGGGTATGTTCTACTGATCTGGAACGAAAGGCTGACGCGTTCTGATTTTGAAAAGGAGTATGAGGCACTTATCGTCCGTCATGGGAACAGTTATTTGAAAGTAGATCACCGTAATATCCATCTTGAAGATATTCAGGCATTTTTTGCACCTGGAGCCGTGACACTCAGAACCTTGGATAATGACCAGGCTTTTGATTTTGATGGGCTCAAAGGTCGTTTGCTTTCTTCATCTTACATGCCCAGTGTAGCCGACCCGGGTTATACAGCGATGATCAGTGATTTAAAAGATCTGTTTGACCACCATCAGAAAGCTGGCTCCATAAAGATTAACTATGAAACAAATGTCTATATCGGGCGATTTTAATTAATTTTTGGCAGTCCATAAATGAACAAGTTTGAAATCAAAAAAAGTGCTCTATAATTTCTCTTCTTGCCACGCGTTATAAAAGACCTTTGATCATGGCCCTGTTTCTGGTCATACAGATGCCCGGCATGGCAGGGGATTCATCAATGAAAACGGGGATTCCCGTGTTCGGCGAAGCAAACAAGGGCCCCCCGTTCAATTATTTATTCTGTATATACAATATCCAAAGCTTAAAACGCTTTATTAGCTATATCTGTTAGCTTAGTATTCGCGGTCGCCCCGCTGTTAAACAGGTTGAAATCTTTTACATCCTTCAGGACAAATGTTGAGCCGCCTGGCATCTTTTGCGCATCTATATGCTGAAAATCTGCACCTTCAACATGGTCCAGTACAAATGCGGGTCTTTGATCCTCTTTCATGAAATGAACAGACACGTCGTTCATGCTTATCCCTTTGACATTTCTGATGAAAAATCCGTAGGCCGGCGTAATACCGAACATATCCGGCTCGGGATAGCTTTTGATCAAGGCCGGCACCTCATTAGCCGCCTGCTGTTTCGTTCCACCTCCTTTAAAATAGATATGGATATTGCTTAAAGTCAGGTCTTCAATATCATGACCCGGTACACCACTGATAATTGCGCCCTGATTAGCAGTTACGTCATAAGCCGTAATATTACTTATTAAGACCCGGCGCAGCTGACTGTACGGGAAATCCTTAGGTCCGCGCTGACGGGCGCCCAGTCTGATAAAAATCGGTGCGTTGCAGATATCGCGCATCGTAATATTACTGATGGCAATATCTTCGAGTACCGCTCCATCCACCGTTTCCACTGCCAAGCCGCGACAATAATCAAAAACACAGTTGGTAATGGTGATATTTTTGAAACCGCCATTTGATTCTGTTCCCAGCTTGATCCTGCCGGTAGGCGCCTTACCATCCTTGACATAGGTACCATCCAAAAAAGTACCTTCCTTGTAGCCGGAAACGCGGCAATTAGATATCGTTACATTTTCCAACGCCCGTGGATAGTTCAGTGCAAAATCACTTTTAAGCACAATACCGTCATCATGGGGTGAATTGACACTGCAATTTGTAATATGCACATTTTTACTGGAGATCAAATCTATACCGTCCCGGTTGGTATCCATTTTGAGATTGTCCATGGTGAGGTTGTCCACGCCAGTAAGTAAAAAGCAGAACCAGCCACCATGGGCGACTGTAAAATCTCTGAATATGACATTGCGGCACAGTTTTAAAGCGATGGTTTTGTTCCCAAAACCATCTTGCTGACCTGGTTTACCTTCCTGTCTTAATAAGCCCTTTCCCCAAATGCGGCCCGGACCCGTAATTGAAATGTCATGCAGGTTTTCCCCGATAATTAGACTATTATGGAAAAAACAGTGGCCATAATCCTGGTAATTGTTATTTGTGCTTTTTTCAGGCAGATCGTACGCTACACCATCAGATGGTGTGGCAGCAATGATCGTGGCACCATGGTCAATATAAAGCCCTACATTGCTCTTTAGATGGATGGTAACGGATAAATAGTCACCCGCCGGGAATACTACTGTACCGCCGCCTGCGGCGCTGGCTGCGTCAATGGCCTTATCAATAGCTTTTGTGTCCAGATTTTTACCGTCACCTTTTGCGCCGTAATTTTTTACATTGTATACGGTTGTGTTGGTCTGAGCAAAAAGATAATAGCCGGATGAGATTGACAAGATGACGATCATTGCCAGTTTACGAGAGATTGTGGTCATAGTTAAAATTTTATATTTTATATAGGTGTAGGCTCGACAATATAAGGATCATAATAATCGTCAACACCGTCAAAAGAGTATGCCGCTGCATTATTAAGAAGCGTAGATCTTCGGGCTTAGTTTTGCACGGCAGCCGAGTTAATGCCGTATCACGGAGTCCTACTGTCACTGTATAACTTAAAAGTATAACAATTAGATTAATATTAAACTTTTTATATAAGCTTATTTTCAACTTAACTATCGAAATTACCCTATTGTACCACAGCAAAAATTGGCGACCAGCGACAAAGGCAGTCTAGTGATTTCAGACGAATAGTTGCTGAAAACTGTTAACATCAACACTTGTCTTGTCGTCACCAGCATCTCCGGATACAGTCCTTGTTTATTTGCTACGATAGATATAAGTTGTAAGGTAAACTGAAACTTACTGTCTGGCAATATTCAGGTTCAATATTTTACAGCCATTAAAATAAAACCAGTATATTGTATTGTGAATAAGCTGCACTTAAATTGAAATCTTCATGATGAAAAAAACGGAAATTATAATTGATGGTTCGGCTATTATCGATATTCCTTCTTTTTATGATGAGATCAATCGCGTATTAATGCAAAGAGAAGACTGGAAGCTCGCACAAAGCCTGGATGGGTTTAATGATTTGCTTTATGGAGGGTTTGGTATATTAAACAGCCTCGAAGATGTAGATTTAATATGGAAAGATATAGCTGCCAGCCGGGCTGCATTAGGCTATGAAACAACAAAGGCATATTATTTACAAAAGTTGGTTCCAGGCACTCCATTTGACAAAAAACTTTTCCGGAACAAACTAGAAGCACTGGAAGCAGGAGCGGGGCAAACTTATTTTGATATTATTTTAGAGATAATTGCAGCGCATCCAAATATCCGCCTGAAGGAGTATTGAGCTGAAATATACAGTTTGCTCAAATTTGTCTTTTTTCTCATTCGTGATTTGAAATGCCTTGGGCTAATAAGTCCTGATGTGCCAGCCGCAAATTATTTTCTTTGCCCTTGATTAGAAGAATTATGTTCAATGTAATTCAGTATTATGGCTGATTTTATATAAATTTTCTTTAATTTAGGCTATCCAACCACTTATAAAAAAGGTACTTAGCCTGAAAAATTATGAAAACGAATTTACTTGTACTATTGTTGTTACTATGCTCTTTTCAGCTGGAGATCAAAGGACAGCAAACAACTTCACAGAGGCCGGATATTAATATTTTGCCCATACCGGTAAGCATGAAGGTCAACAGTGGGCATTTCAGCTTAAATGCTGCTGTCAGTTTTGCTATACCCGCAGCTAATGATTCAATCAGGGAAATAGCGGCACTGTTTGCAAAACAGTTATCCCTAACGACGGGGTATCCATTTAGTATTATTCAAGGAGGATCAAAACAAAAGAATTCAATCCATCTCGTGATTAATAAGGGCAGTAAGGAAGCTGATAAGATTATTGGTGCAGAAGGCTACCACCTGGATGTTCAATCGCAACAAATTACCATTAGTGCAAATAACGCAGCGGGCATATTTTACGGCATGAATACCCTCATGCAACTCTTACCGCCGGGGATTGAAGGGGAAACAAAGATGGTTACAACTAATCCGGAAGGCTGGCATATACCCTGTGTAAGGATAGAAGATTATCCCCGTTTTGGCTGGCGGGGTCTTATGCTGGATGTAAGCAGACATTTTTTCTCAAAAACAGCGGTAAAAGCCTTCATAGACCAAATGGCCAAGTATAAATTTAATACTTTCCACTGGCACCTGGCCGATGATCAGGGCTGGAGAATTGAAATCAAGGGTTTACCCGCACTAACAGAAATAGGTGCCTGGCGAGTACCCCGCACCGGTAGGTGGGGATCCTTTCAGGCACCTCAGCCGGGAGAAAAAGCAACAGATGGCGGCTTCTATACGCAAGACGATATCCGGGAAATCTTAAAATATGCAGCTGATCGTTTTATAACCGTAGTTCCCGAAATTGACGTGCCGGCTCATAGCCTGGCACTCATTGCTGCTTATCCAAATCTTTCCTGTACCGGATTGCCCTACCCGGTAAATCCAGGTAGTAATTTTTATAAAAAAGAGGATAATGTCCTCTGCGTAGCCAACGACTCTACCTGGAAGATGCTGGATATAATATTTACCCAGATTGCTGCTTTATTCCCGAATAAGTATATCCATGTCGGTGGGGATGAAGCCTACAAAGGTTTTTGGAACAAATGTCCTAAAGATCAGGTGTTGATGAAAACAGAAGGTATCACCAGCCTGGATGGTTTGCAAAGCTATTTTGAAAAGAAGCTGGAAAAACTCATTATCTCTAAAGGCAAAAAGATGATTGGCTGGGATGAGATACTGGAAGGTGGGCTGGCTCCGGAAGCGACCGTTATGAGCTGGCGGGGTATGGAAGGAGGTATCAAAGCGGCCAAAATGGGCCATGAAGTTGTAATGACACCTTCCAATTTTGTTTACTTAGACCTGTATCAGGGGGATCCGCATGTTGAACCGCCGACCTATAGTAAATTACTGTTGAACACC
>DATJDF010000563.1:0-9605 GCA_035497555.1 Arachidicoccus sp.
TCAGCAAATGCCCATTGGTAACAGTTACAAGGAAAACATAAAATTATTTTTCAATAAATGAACCGTGTTCTGAGCTCAGCATAACATGAGGCTATGCCTGGTTGTGACTGACAGTGCCTGGCAGATAAGCGCTTCAAATACCAGATGCTGTGCACATCCGGAAAAAGCGATTTGAGCAAAAACCAAAGCCGTCCGATTATAATTGTATAATCGGACGGCTTTGGTTTCTAATAGAAACTGATTATTAAACCGGCAAGGCATTACTGTACCCCGTCTGTTATTGCTTCTTTATGTATTTTCCCAATTAGCCCCTGTAAGACTTTGCCAGGTCCACATTCTGTAAAACGAGTCGCGCCCTCGGCTACCATTTGCCCAACACTTTGTGTCCATTTAACGGCTCCGGTTAACTGAGCAATCAGGTTCGCCTGGATCTGCTTTGGATCGGTGACAGCAGCAGCCGTATAATTCTGGTAAACGGGTGCAACTGATCTATGGAAGCTGGTGGCCTGGATCGCTGCCGTCAATTCCTCCCGGGCAGGTTCCATTAATGGTGAATGAAATGCGCCGCCTACCGGGAGAACAAGCGCTCGCTTTGCACCTGCTTCTTTGAGTGCCACACAGGCCATGTCAATTCCTTTTAAAGAACCGCTTATGACCAGCTGACCAGGACAATTATAATTTGCGGGTACAACAATTTCTCCTGAAAGGTCCTCTATTTCCTTACAGATCTGTACTACTTTATCATCCGGGAGCGCCAGAACGGCGGCCATGGTGGAGGGATTAATTTCGCAGGCCTTTTGCATGGCCTGAGCACGTATGCTGACTAATTTTAATCCATCTTCAAAGGATAGAATGCCTGCGGCGACCAACGCAGAGAATTCGCCCAGCGAATGTCCGGCAACCATATCCGGCTTGGGATTTTCCAGGGTCTTGTAGGCGATCACAGAATGCAGGAACACTGCTGGTTGTGTGACCTTCGTTTCTTTAAGTTCTTCGGCCGTGCCGCTGAACATGATATCAGTAATGCGGAAACCGAGAATGCCATTGGCTTGTTCAAAATAGCCGCGTGCCTTATCATTTTGCTCATACAGAGATTTGCCCATACCACTAAACTGTGCACCCTGGCCAGGGAATACGAATGCGTGTTTCATTGGATTTTTTTCAAGTTTGAGTAATGTGTAGTCTATTTTTGAATTAATGAAGATTGGCTGCAATGAGTTTCATAAACTCACTACGGGTGCGATCATTTTCGAACTCTCCGTCAAAAGCAGAGGTTGTGGTATAAGAGTTCTGTTTACCCACACCGCGCATCATCATGCAAAGATGTTTCGCTTCAATGACCACGGCAACGCCAAGTGGGTCCAGGGCTTCTTTAATTGCTTCCAGAATTTGGACGGTCAGTCGTTCCTGGACCTGAAGGCGGTGTGAGAAGACATCCACCACTCTTGCTACTTTGCTTAGACCGGTAATCCAGCCATTGGGAATGTAAGCCACATGTGCTTTACCAATAAAGGGAAGCAGGTGATGTTCACAAAGGCTATAAAGTTCAATATCTTTTACGATAACCATTTCACTGATGGGCTCATGAAATTTAGCCGAGTTTAATATTTTTACCGCATCCATCTGGTAACCTTGTGTCAGGTATTGCATGGCTTTAGCAATTCTTTCGGGCGTTTTCTGAAGGCCCTCTCTTTCTGTATCTTCTCCAAGCAGGCCGAGTGCTGCTTTGTAGTGGGATGCTAAAGCTTCTGTTGTTTCAATATCGTAAGTTTCTGTTTTTTTATATGCCATTTGCGTAGGGTTAAATGATCAATTAATAATTTAGGCATTTAAGATGCCGGGAATTCCACAAAATTTCTTTCGGTCTCATAAAGCCGGATCTGAAGATCCAGGTCAAGCGCTATTTTTGGCCTGAGCAATTGATAAATAACAATTGCAATATTTTCTGCAGTTGGATTCAAGGATTCAAATGCTTTGGTATCCAGATTAAGATTGCGATGGTCAAATCTATGAACCACTTCTTCCTGGATGATGTCATTTAGTAGTTTCAGATCGATGACAAAACCGGTAATCGGGTCCACCGGGCCTGTCACCTTAACAATCAGTTCGTAATTATGTCCATGAAAATGTGGATTATTGCATTTGCCAAAAATCCGGTTATTTTGCTCCTCGGACCAATCTGGCACGTGTAACCTGTGAGCGGCATTAAAATGGGCCTTTCTATATACTGCTACTTTTTCCTTTGACATATCAATAATTTAAAAAAGTTCGTCTCCTTATTGTCTACTACAATTCACCAAAATATTCAACATAAATCCTGGGCGTCTCATAAAGTTTGACTCGGTGTAATACAACCTGTGGCGGAAGTTGGGGCATAATCTGATCCCAGATGGCCATTGCAAGGTTTTCCGTAGTGCACATTTTCCCCTGAAGAAAGGGAACTTCTACATTAAGATTTTTATGGTCCAGGGCTTCGATTACAAACTCGTTAATAATTTGGCTGAGTTTTTTGACATCCATCAGAAAACCAGTACTGGTATCCGGGCGCCCCTTTACAGTCACAAATAACTCAAAATTATGACCATGCCAGTTTTCATTCGCACACAGCCCAAACACACGCTCATTCTTCTCCTTGCTCCAACTGGGATTATAGAGCTTATGCGCGGCATTAAAATGTTCCAGACGCGTAAGATAAACCATTCTCTAAAAATTTTGACAAAGATAATCGGATTATTTGGGTAATCAAAGCTATCGACTTCAAGATCCCGGTCGGGGGGATTTGTCTGTGGTCGTAAAACCGTATATTTGATCCTCATAATCAATACTTAGGCGATGGAAATCAGGATTCGTAAGGCAATAAAGGCAGACTGTCCACAGTTAATGGACCTTATCCGGGAACTGGCTGTGTTTGAAAAGGCTCCGGATGAAGTTACCGTTTCGCTGCAGCATTTTGAAAACAGTGGTTTTGGAGACCAGCCGGTATGGTGGGCTTTAGTAGCAGAAGATCAGGAAAACAAGTCAATTGTCGCAATGGCACTCTATTATGTCCGGTATTCTACCTGGAAGGGCCAGCGGTTATATCTGGAAGACCTGATCGTCAGTGAAAATTGTCGCGGTAAAGGCATTGGCAAACAGCTGTTTGACCAGCTGATTGAGCTTGCTAAAAAGGAAGGCTATTCAGGGATGGTCTGGCAGGCACTGGACTGGAATACACCAGCGCTGGATTTTTATAGGAAATATGATGCCAACCTGGATAGTGGTTGGGTTAATTGTAGTCTGGATTTTAACATATAATATTCTATGATCCGGCAATTTTACGCGTGCATTTGCCGGATTCATAAATGCTTTTGAACAGATGGATCATCTTCAACTTCTAAGATTGAAGGAGGGGCATTGAGGTCCTGCTGATTTTGCTTTTGCCGCTTCTGGAAGCGACGAATATATTTTATTAGGAAATTTATGGCTACCGCCATAACGACCACGATCAAGCCAATAATTAATAACCACATAATGAATCAATTTTATTTTTTTAGTTAAATACATAAAACAGTCACAATATCCATTCCAGAAGCCGGATTCTGTAACAACAGGGAAGCCCAGGTCCTAAAAGAAACCCATCATAATACCCAAAACTCACCTAAATTTGCTTTTACTTTGTACCACTTTATGAAGAAGATTGACTGGTATATCATTAACAAATTTTTGAAAACCTTTTTCTTTTCCATTTTTCTATTTACAATCATTTCGGTTGTAATCGATGTGGGAGAAAAAACAGACAATTTTGTCCAAAGTGGTTGGTCAGTATATAAGATCATTACGGATTACTATTTTTCTTTTATCCCCCATATAATTGCACTTTTATTCCCCTTATTTGTTTTTATAGCGGTTATTTTTTTTACATCAAAAATGGCAGGGAGAAGTGAAATTGTTGCTATACTCGCCAGCGGAACCAGTTTTCGGCGGTTTTTACGGCCATTTGTCCTGACAGGCCTGACACTGGCATTGTTATTAGGCATAGCTGCCTCCTTCTGGGTACCCAGAGCTGAAGTGCAACGGACACATTTTGAAGATGTCTATGTACATGGTAATTCAAATTATTCCAAACTCACCAAGAAGGAGCCATTACTTTATTTTAAATTAGATTCATTTAGTTATGCGGGTATCCGGAATTTTGATCCGGTGGCAAAAACCGGTGGGCCGTTTTTTATGAACCGGATAAAGCATAATACCCTGCTGTATAATTTAAGGGCGAACACCATAAAATGGGATACAGCGGGCGGAGAACACTGGAATTTGAGCCAGGTGGTGGAAAGAACAATAAACGGGATGCACGAGAGCGTCAAATCACTTCCCGAGAAAAAAGTGACCTTTAATTTTGATCCCAATGATTTAAAAAATGACGATTATGCGGAAGTGAAAATGACTACCCCGCAATTAAAACGTTATATCAAACTGGAGGAAATAAGAGGGAGCGAAGATATCAACACCTTTAAAATTGAATATTACAGGAGATTTGCAACCCCGTTTTCCGTACTGATCCTCACTATGATCGGCGTTGTACTGGCCAGCAGAAAAGTACGTGGCGGCAGCGGCGCCCACCTGGCACTGGGATTTGTCATCGCGGCCACATTTATTGTGACCGACCGGTTTTCAACTATTTTCTCCACAAAAGGTAATTTTTCACCCATGATGGCGGCATGGTTACCAAATATTGCCTTTACTATTGTCGCATTTATACTTTATAGGAGAGCACCTAAATAGTCATCAGATAGCAAGCACTTTAAGATAAGTTTGGAACATTTTTTAGAAATTAAACTAACTTATAAGTATCTTTACGCAGGTATGACTTATCAGGGGCTAACTGCCCCTGATATGCATTAATTGCGGGTCTAACCCTTCAAGGAATGCATAATTGGTTCCAAATTACACAAATGTGTTTATATTTAATATGAGGTAGTCGCAGAAAAGCTGTTGATGAGAATATGAAGCATATAAGCATGGAAAAAATGATACGATGATTGAGATTAAAAAGAAATTTTACGCCAAAGCAGAAGTAGCTGCCAAAGAAATAAAAGATCTAATTACGACCAACGGGCAAACGCCTGTGGAAACAATCAATGTTTCCCAGTTGTATCAGGGGATGAGAGGAATTACCAGTATTGTCAGCGAAGTCAGTTTACTGGATCCTTTAGATGGGATTAAATTCAGAGGATATACCATTCCTGAATTACGGGAAAAGCTTCCGAAAGCAAAAGAAGGGAGTGAACCACTGCCCGAAGGACTGTTTTACCTGATGCTCATCGGGGAATTGCCCACGCAGCAAGAAGTGGAAACCATATCAAAAGAACTGGCAGATCGCAGCAGTATCCCGGATTATGTATTCAGAACCATAGATGCTTTGCCCATTGAGGCCCATCCGATGACCCAGTTTGTAACAGGGATAATGGCGCTGCAGACTGAAAGTAAATTCGCGAAAGCCTATGCAACGGGTATCAATAAAAAAGACTATTGGGATCCTATTTTTGAAGATGCCCTTAATTTGATTGCCCGTGTGCCTTATATAGCTGCTTATGTGTATAATCGTAAATACAGAAACGGAGCTCCATTAAAAAGCGATAAATCGCTGGATTGGGCGGGAAATTTTGCCCAGATGCTGGGTTTTGATCACCCCGATTTTGTCAAGTTAATGCGGCTCTACCTCACCATTCATGCCGATCATGAAGGGGGAAATGTATCTGCCCATACGGTTCATCTGGTCGGTTCTGCATTAAGCGATCCATACCTGAGTTTTGCTGCCGGAATGAATGGTCTTGCGGGACCTTTACATGGACTCGCCAACCAGGAAGTGGTTAAATGGATTTTTGAGATGCAACGTCACCTCGATACTGAGCTGCCTACAAAAGAGCAGATTGTTCAATATACAAAAGATACCCTGGC
Organism: Arachidicoccus sp.; assembly: GCA_035497555.1. GTDB lineage: Bacteria > Bacteroidota > Bacteroidia > Chitinophagales > Chitinophagaceae > Arachidicoccus. The sequence goes on from DATJDF010000563.1 coordinate 5,938, forward strand.
AGCCGGAAAGGTTGTTCCGGGTTACGGGCATGGCGTTCTGCGCCGCACGGATCCCCGTTTTCTGGCCCAGATGGAATTTGGCAAAGAATATATGCCGGACGATAAGCTGGTACAGACAGTCTGGAATATTTTTGAAGCTGTGCCGGATGTGCTGGGCGCTACCGGAAAGATTAAAAACCCATGGCCCAATGTAGATGCACATAGTGGTGCCTTACTTGTACATTTTGGGATGAAAGAATATGAATTCTATACGGTCCTGTTTGGTGTGTCCCGTGCCTTAGGTGTAATGGCCAACCTATGTTGGAGCCGTGCGCTGAGCTTTCCGCTGGAACGTCCCAAATCTATTACCACTCGCGGTATTAAAGAATGGCTGGCTGCAGGTGCGAAGCAGGGTGAAATATAAAAATCTCTTCAGTGCCAGGCATGAGAAAGCCGATCCTTTAGAGATCGGCTTTCTCATGCCTGAAAATCACTTCAGAAAATCAGGATTTTTAAATATTGATTGAATCAGATAATTCTTCATCGATCAGGATCCGACCACAGTTTTCACAAACCAATACCTTTTTACGTTGACGGATTTCACTTTGTTTCTGAGGAGGAATAGCGTTGAAACAACCACCGCAAGCATCTCTTTCCACGGGTACGACTGCAAGACCATTGCGATAGTTCTTACGGATACGGTCGTAGGAGAATAATAATCTTTCCTCAATCTCTTTTCTTGCTTTATCGATTTTAGTTTCAAAAGCCTTTTCTTCTTTTTCAGTTTCAGCGATTATCTTTCCCAGTTCTTCTTTCTTTGTGTTCAGTACCGCGTCTTTACCATCAATCTTGCGCTTAACTTCGTCCAACGCTTCGATTTTTGTAGTCAATTCCACATTGGCATCGCGGATATGCTTTTCGGCCAATTTTCCTTCCAGCTGCTGTAGCTCGATCTCTTTATTAATGGCTTCAAATTCCCGGTTATTCTTGACATTTTCACTTTGCTTCTCATACTTGACAGCCAGCGCTTCTGAATCCTTAATAATGGCTTTTTTCTGTTCGATGTATTCAGAAATACCATTAATTTCTTCTTCAATTCTGTTTTTTCTGTTGGTCAGTCCGGTCAGTTCGTCTTCCAGGTCACTCACTTCCATAGGAAGCTCGCCTTTCATGATCTGAACCTGATCCAATTTACTGTCAAGTTTTTGCAACTTTGCCAGTTCTACTAGTTTTTCCTCAACAGAAAAGTCTTTAACGATAGCCATATTTCTTTTGCGCTTTTAAGAATAATACAAAACCGGATTAGTACAATACGCCGATTTTAAGATGGCAAAGGTAGGAAATTTTGCAACCAAAATATCAAATAATAATTCTATGGTAAATTGCTCGCTTTCCCAATGACCAATATCTGCCAGAACGATTTGATGATCAGCATCAAAAAATTCATGGTATTTGATGTCAGCAGTAATATAGAGGTCAGCACCTGCAGCAATCGCGGTTTTCGTTAGAAAACTGCCGGAACCACCACAGACAGCGATTTTGCTAATGGGTTGGCCGGTAGTCGCGGTATGCTTTATACATTTTACATTAAAAATTTGTTTAATATTTTCGAAAATAGACTCTATGGGTTGTGGTCGGGACAATTCACCGATCATGCCACTGCCAATATTTTGATAAATATTGTTAAGTGGCGTGATAAAATAAGCGACTTCTTCGTAGGGATGGGCTTTTTTAAGGGCAGAAATGAGCTGTTTTTGTAAATGAGCTGGAAAAATAAGCTCAATGCGTTGTTCTTCAACAGTTTCTGCATGTCCTACTGCGCCTATAACTGGCTGAGCACCCTCCTGGGGTTTAAACATACCCGTTCCCGTAACTGAAAAAGCGCAATCCGCATAATTGCCGATCTGCCCTCCTCCTGCTGCAAAGAGCGCCTGCCTGACTTTAGGAGCATCCGCAAGTGGTGCAAATGTCACCAGGCTGTTTAATAACTGGCCTTTTGGCGCCAGTATCCGGCTGTTTTGTAGCCCTAATAAATCTGCAATTTTTTTGTTGACACCGGCAGGAACATTATCAAGATTTGTATGGATTGCATAGAGCGCAATATCTGCCTTTATGGCGGCGATAATTGTTCTTTGAACATAGTCTGAACCGTTGAGTTGTTTTACCGGCGAAAATAAAATAGGATGATGTGCGACGATCAGGTTACAACCTTTTTTTTTCGCTTCCGCTACAGTCTCCTCGAGACAATCAAGCGTGCACAAAACACCTGTGCAGTCCCAGTCCGGTTTTCCGGTCAATAGGCCTGCATTATCATAACGCTCCTGGTATGCAAGAGGCGCTATTTCCTCCAGTGTTTTGAGCACCGCTTCGATGGTCATTGTACGAATTTCTTTTCTCGATTAATATACTTTGGTCGCAAAAATTTCCCAATTGCCAATTTTAGACGCAGGATAAAGGTCTTTATATACTTTCATCAGGTTCCTAACGGCATCCCGTCCGGTTTTACCTAATTTAAAGCTAAAGCTGTTAACGTAAAGATTAATGTGCTGTAACATGACTTCTTCACTCATTTCCTGAGCATGCTCTTTAATATAATCGGGGAGGTTGTCCTTGTATTTATTGACATAGGCGTATTCTATACTATGGCGGATCAGGCTGTCAATCTTTTTGAGCACGGGCAGCGGCAGGCTGCGTTTACCGACAATGCCACCCAGTGGAATCGGGGATCCGGTTTTCTGTTCCCAGTAATCACCAAGATCCACAACTCTGTTTAATCCCTTATCTGCGTAAGTGAACCTGTTTTCATGAATGATAACCCCCAGTCCCTGGCCACTTTGGACAAAGGACTCAATTTCATTGAAAACTTTGAAGACTTTGTTTTTTGCATTTGGATAGGCAAGAGAAAATAAAAGGTGCGCGGTCGTATTTTCCCCGGGAATGGCTATGGTGCTATTATTTACTTCTTCTTCATTTACTATATTCTTGCTAATCAATAAAGGGCCACAACCATTTCCGATTGCGCCGCCACTGGACATGACAAAATATTGTTCTGTAATCAGGGGCAATGCGCCATAACTTACTTTCGAGATATCCAATTTTCCTTCTATTGCCCATTGATTAAGGGTCTGTACATCTTCGAGATGTATTTCGAACTCAAAACCCTCTGCATCAAATGCCTTGTTTACGAGTGCATCAAAAATGAAAGTATCATTAGGACAGGGACTATAGCCAAGTTTTAATTTCATCCGTTTTTGTTTAAAAATTTCGTTTAATGATTAGATGTGTTTGAATAGTGAATGGGCCTGATGTGTGGAATCAGGACAAAACATAAGGATAAAGATAATTTTTTTTTAAGTTTCACCTTATGATACTTACAATATTTTTCACTGCTAAAGAATGATCGTAAGTTTTGTGGAAACAAAATTGCATTATTTTTCCGTTAATTCAGGTAAAATCCTATAAAGATTTTCTATGTTCAAATTTCTTTGGTTGCTAAATTAGAAATCTGAAAGGTGGATTTTCAAAATTTTGACCCGAAACGTCAGGTCCCCACGGCTGTCTTAATCAAAAAAGGAGTCCGGGAAGAAGATGGTTTCTAGTCGTGTTTTTCTTAGCCTTCAAAATTCAATTACCGGTATCCATACCTTACAGTGTACTGTAGGAAAGTGACTATAGTCTCAAGAAAAATC
>DATJDF010000564.1:0-2656 GCA_035497555.1 Arachidicoccus sp.
GGTGGTCAACTGGCAGTGGCGCTGGGCGCCGTCTCAGCTGACCATTTGGAAGCGAGTGGCCCATTGGATATTGCCGCGCTTGCAGGAAGCGAGACAGTCGCCACCGTACTGCCGGGTGCCTCAATCGGGCTTGGGATGGATTTTGCGCCCGCCAGAAAGCTACTGGACGCTGGTGCTTGTCTGGCAATTGCCAGCGACTGGAACCCGGGATCGGCGCCGATGGGCAATTTACCAGTGGCTGCCTGCATATTGAGTGCCTATGAAAGACTCTCTATGTGTGAAACACTTGCAGGTATAAGTTTTCGGGCCGCGCATGCTTTAGGTTTAAAAGACAGGGGGCGGCTTCAAAAAGGATTTTTGGCAGATATGCAGGCCTATGCATTTGCTGATTATAGAGAGATATGTTATCATCAAGGCCAGACCAGACCTGTTACCGTCTGGAAAAAAGGAATTGCTTATGATCAACGATAGTTTTTATGAATCGCCCCGGGAAAACTGGTGGCAGGGAAGAATTGATGGATCTGAGGGCTCAGCGCACCGGTGGCATCAACAGATGCAGCTTACTGCACTGAATGATTTGGAGCGTAAAGCAGATTCACAATCGGTTATTTTTCTCGGATTTTCATCCGATGAAGGGGTGTTGCGGAACCTCGGGCGAACCGGTGCTGTCAAAGGGCCTGAGGCTTTGCGCAAGGCCTGTTGCAACTTGCCGGTTCATTTTAGTTCTAAATGGCAATTATTGGATGCAGGAAATATTATTTGCAGAGATGGCCAGCTTGAAGAGGCGCAGGTAAATTTGTCAGCGGCTGTGAGTATTTGTTTAAGTAGTGGTGGATTCCCCGTACTGCTGGGTGGAGGGCATGAAATTACATATGGTCATTATGGTGGTTTGAGAAGGGCTTTTGCTGGCCGGAAAATTGGTATTATAAATTTTGATGCACATTTTGATTTACGTGCACCAGGCAAAAATGGCGCGAATTCGGGGACAGGTTTCTTTCAGATAGCCACTGATGCCGCGAAGGCGGGTGATGAATTCTTTTATATGGCGCTCGGAATCCAAAGATCGGGTAATACCAGGGCCTTGTTTGAATCAGCTTCCAAATTTGGTGTGCAGTTTGTGTCAGCGCAGGCTATTACTCAAGGTATTCAGACCGAGGTTCTACGTAAAGTTTCTTCATTTATTGATCAGTTGGATATACTCTACCTGAGTTTTGATTTGGATGTATTTGCCAGTGCTTATGCGCCAGGGGTCAGTGCGCCAACCGCAGCCGGTTTATGCTATGACGGTAATTTTCAAAGTTTAATAGAACTATGTTTTAAGAGTGGAAAAGTATACTCAATAGATATCGCTGAATTAAATCCGCGCTATGATCTGGATAACCGGACCGCCAGACTGGGTGCGCAAATTATATTCGACTGCCTTTTGGCACTCGATGCTAACCCTAAGATTAATTAAGGAAAACACTTTGTTACATATAATGATTCGCACAATGTAACAGCAGGAGCGAGCGGGTTTGAGATTAAGCAAGTATATTTGCACTTTCTAAAGTAAAATGAATTAAATTATGGAATACCGGATTGAAAAAGATACAATGGGCGAAGTAAATGTGCCGGCAGACGCTTATTGGGGTGCGCAAACGCAGCGCAGCATTGAAAATTTTAAGATCGCTGCAGACATCAACAAGATGCCCAAAGAAATTATTACTGCCTTTGCTTTTCTGAAAAAAGCAGCGGCTCTGACCAATGAGGAACTGGGCGTATTACCCAAAGAAAAAGCAGATTTGATTGCCAAAGTTGCAGACGAAATTCTAGCTGGCAAATTAATGGATCAGTTTCCATTAGTGGTCTGGCAAACAGGTAGCGGTACCCAAAGTAATATGAATGCAAATGAAGTAATTGCATTTCGTGGTCATGTGCTTAATGGAGGATCCTTGACTGATAAGGATAAGGTATTACACCCCAATGATGACGTCAATAAATCGCAATCCTCTAATGATACCTTCCCTACGGCAATGCATATTGCCGCCTATAAAATCCTGGCAGAAAATACGATCCCTGCACTTGAGCAGCTGCGTGATACATTAAAGAGAAAGTCGGAAGACTTCAAACACGTAGTTAAAATTGGCAGAACGCATTTTATGGATGCTACGCCTTTAACCCTTGGCCAGGAATTCAGTGGCTACGCCGCGCAATTGACCCATGGTTTAAAAGCGATCCGTCATTCACTGGAACATTTGTCCGAGCTTGCGCTGGGTGGAACAGCGGTGGGTACCGGAATCAATACGCCAAAAGGATATGCGGTACTTGTTGCGAAAAAAATTGCAGCATTAACAGGCTTACCCTTTGTCACGGCTGAAAATAAATTTGAAGCACTGGCGGCACATGACGCGATCGTTGAAACCCACGGTGCACTTAAAACAATTGCGGTTAGTTTAATGAAAATCGGTAATGATATACGGATGCTTTCCAGCGGTCCCAGAAGTGGCATCGGAGAAATTCATATCCCGGACAATGAACCGGGATCTTCTATCATGCCGGGAAAAGTTAACCCGACACAGTGTGAGGCATTGACCATGATTGCTGCACAGGTCCTTGGCAATGATGTGGCCCTGAATATTGGGGGTGCTACCGGTCAATTTGAATTGAATGTTTTCAA
>DATJDF010000565.1:0-5641 GCA_035497555.1 Arachidicoccus sp.
ATGAATTGGATTAAAAAAGTTACCGCCTGTTTCATTTTGTTTTTAGCATTAGCTATTCAATCCTTCGGGCAAAACAAATCAATTGAACTTCTTTCGCCAAATGGAAAACTAAAAGCTTCCATTCACTTAAGTGATAAAATATATTATTCCATTTTCGCCGGAGATCAGGAATTATTAGCAAAAAGTCATTTGGGCCTTGTACTAAATGAAGGGCCACTCGGCGCGAACCCTAAGTTAATCTCCGTAAAAGAGACCAAAGGCGATGATATAATTAAACCTTATGTTCCTTTGAAATTCTCATCCGTAACCAATCGTTATAATGATCTTTTAATGACTTTCAAAGGTGGATATAAAGTAGAGTTCCGCGCCTTTGATGACGGCGTAGCCTACAGGTTTATAACTGAAAAGAAAGGCGATATAGAAGTTTTAAATGAGGATTTTACGATTAATTTCCCTAAAAATTATTTACTGCATTTACAGGAGAATAACGGGTTTAAAACCTCTTACGAAGAGCTTTATCAACAGGTGGAATCTACAGACTGGAAGACTTCGGATAAAATGGCCAATCTTCCTGCATTGATTGATACCCGTAGTCATTATAAAATATTGATCAGTGAATCCGATCTTACGGATTATCCGGGACTCTTCCTTAAAGGCACGGGTGGCGGTATGGAAGGCGTTTTCCCTAAAGCACCACTTGAATTTGGTCCGGATGGGGATCGGAGTCTGAAAATAATAAAATCAGCTGACTATATTGCGAAAACCTCAGGAACCCGGAATTTTCCCTGGCGCTATTTTGTAATAACGGAAAATGATGGACAACTCATTGAAAATACAATGACCTTAAGACTAGCGGAAAAAAGTAAAATTGCTGATCCTTCCTGGATAAAACCGGGTCAGGCCAGTTGGGAATGGTGGAATGGTGCGACACCTTACGGTCCAGACGTAAATTTTGTATCTGGCTACAATCTGGACACTTATAAATACTTTATTGATTTTGCATCAAAATATGGTATTAAGTATATTGTCATGGATGAGGGCTGGGCTAAAAGTACGACTGATCCCTATACGCCAAATCCAGATGTGAATGTCAAGGAATTGATCCGGTATGGTAAAACAAAAGGTGTAGGTATTGTTTTATGGTTAACCTGGCTCACAGTGCATAAGAATATGGACCTATTTAAGACCTTTCATGAGTGGGGTGTAAAAGGTGTCAAAATTGATTTTATGGATCGCAGCGACCAGTGGATGGTAAATTACTATGAGGAAGTGATTAAAGAGGCAGCTAAAAATCAGATATTTGTTGATTTTCATGGGGCTTTTAAACCTTCAGGTTTAGAATATAAATACCCGAATTTACTCTCCTACGAAGGCGTCCTGGGATTAGAGCAAATGGGGCGTTGCATTCCTGATAACAGCATTTACCTTCCGTTCATGCGTAACGCGGTGGGGCCTATGGATTTTACGCCGGGAGCCATGATTAATATGCAACCTGATGTCTATAAGGCAGAACGGCCAAACGCGGCCTCTGTTGGTACCAGAGCTTATCAACTCGCCTTATATGTTATTTTTGAAAGTGGCATACAGATGCTCGCAGATAATCCAACACTTTATTATCGTAATCCGGATTGTACATCCTTTATTACCAGTGTACCCACTACCTGGGACGAGACCAAGGCACTTGTTGCCCGTGCTGGAGAAATTGCAGTGGTTGCCAAACGCAAAGGTCATAAATGGTTTATCGGAGGCATCACCAACAGCAAGGAAAAAGAAAGGGAAGTAGCACTTAATTTTGACTTTTTAGAAAAAGGCAAAACTTATTCTATGACCTATTTTGAAGATGGTATTAATGCCGACAGGCAGGGAATGGATTACAGAAGAAAGACCCTGCAGGTTAAGGCCGGTGACAAAATGACTATTAAAATGGTGCGTAACGGCGGCTTCGCAGCAGTGATTGAATAGACAGACAATACTGACTTGCCTCAATGGCAATCGACCTATCTTCGCCTCTTCGGCGCGGATGGGTCGATTTTTTGTACAGATATTGTCGCTCAAACTGTTAGGGGGACTGGGGAAATACTTATCTGTATGCGCTGAAAATGATGAGCATAGCTTATATGGATTGTTTGCTTTTTCAACGCCCTAATAACGCCAGGTCAATTTTGAATCATTTGATTTTATGCTCCGGTTTATATAAAGTCTATGCTGCAGGTGCGGTATTTGATCTGGCGCCATGTAGCTGTGTGCTGCAGTAAAGTCTGTAGCATATGGCAACAATTACAAAACCCAGGCAAATATAAATAAACAGCCAGGGGTGATTCAACTGAAGTGTTTTAAAGTGATTTTCGTTAACAGTAACCAGTTTAACCAGTGGCTGACTGCTTCTTTCCTGTAGCTCAATTGCGCCCGATGCCTTTATCAAACCTCCATAACCGTTATTACTGCTGATCACCAGATCCTTTCTGGTTTCTACGGCGCGCAGACGTGCAGCATAAAAGTGTAGACCAACTATATAAGTATTGCTAAACCAGCCATCATTACTCATATTACATAAAAAAGTCGCTCCCTTTTCAACCGCATTATAGGCTACTGCAGGAACGGTGGACTCGTTACAGATTATTATGCCGGCTTTGCCAAATGGTGTGTTTAATGGCGCGCTGTATCCACTGGCTTTCGCCGTGAATCCGGCGCTGCTCATAAAAGGTATAGCAAAGCCGCTTATTGGCTTTTCAATCAGCGATAATAATACCTGTTTGTCGTATCTGCCGGCTATATTTCCATTGGGCGTGATACAGTAAGCCGAGTTATTCACGACGTCTGCTTGCTGGGTTGCAGTATTTATACCTAATATGTGGGTAATGCCAGCGGACCTGGTGATCTTTAATATCTCATTTACCAGATCATCATCCTTTCGGTAGGTCCAGGGGATGGCAGATTCTGACCAAACTGCAATGGAGGGTTTCAACTCAGCCGCCTGTCGGCTCATATTTAGTAACCGCTGGGCCAAGCCTTCGCCGGTGTAATCGTTCCATTTGGTTTCGGGGGGGATGTTTTCTGAAAGAATGGCGATTTTTATCTTTTTACCGGATGGCAGGTTGCGATTGAAGTTTTGCAGGATAAAATAGCCCGACAGAAAATAAATACCGATCATACTTAACGGTATCAGGCATCTGGTCCACTGCTTTTCACTGATAAAAACAGCGCACAGGTAGTTAACCAGCAGCACAATAAATGAGAGTATTGATACCCCAAAATAAGCAGCCGGTTGTATGGCATATATATTCGCTGACAGCGGATAGCCCGCATGGAAATCAAACCATGGCAGTCCCGATGAAACAAGCGTTAAGCATGCTTCCCCAATGCAAAACAGCGCGGCTATTAATACACCATTGGCAACTGAAGCACAAGGGGCATTTTTTGTCGTTTTCAACAGACTAAAACACCAGGTTATCAAAGCGAAAAAAAAGCTGAAAAAACATCCGGAAATTACAAAGACAAGGGCTCCGTAGCCTATATTGGTGCCTGTAAAGCGCTTGGCACCCGGTATCATCCAGAAAAACAGGACAATGGACATCACACCACCAAAAGTCAACCCGGCTTTGAAGGCTTGTTTGGCAGACAGAGATTCCAGGATCATAAACAGCGGTATAAAACATATCCATATAATTATGATGCTTATGTTGGATACCGCTATCGCTGTCAATACGGCAGATAATAGTACCATGAAGGCCGGGCTGCGTAATAATTTAAGCATGTAAAGTTTTATTTTTACATTATTTGGCTACGACCACCTTTGCGCTTATGCTCAATCCATTGCCTGTGAGTTTAAGTATATAGATACCGGGCGTGGGTTTGTTCTGAAAGCTATATACACCACTACTTACAACTTTATATGTTTCACTGGCGATGACCCTTCCTGACAAGTTGCTTAAAATGGCCTGGAAACTGCCTGCTTCATACCCTCTTAAAATGAATTTTATCGGTGCATGAGTAGGGTTTGGATGAACCCGCAGATCCATTTTCTGGCCCATGTTTACACTACGGACGGCAGATGTCACTTCTTTTCCGTTTGACAGGTAACTAAGCCTGTAATAGTTTACTCCGTCAAGAGGTGACTGATCAAAATATTTGTAATTGGAAAGAGTGGAGGTAGTCCCGGCTCCAGCAATTGTTGCCAGTGTCACGAAATTATTATTATCCTGGCTGCGCTCAATGGTAAACAGGTTATTGTTTTGTTCAGATGCGGTAGACCAGTTTAGTCTGACCTTTTTAGGGCCGTTGGACATAGCGGTAAAGTCGATGAGCCGAACACTTAAAGCACTACTAACCGTGATGACCGGGGAAAAGGTGATCCTGCCGTCCAGGTCGTGCATTTCGATACGGTAATAATTGTAATTGTTTAATGCCCCGGTTTCAATCGCCTGATAGTGAAGGTCTGTAATGGAATCACTGCCTGCAACTGTCACTGAATTTGTAAAGTCAGTGCCGTTGGTACTGTGCTGGATAATAAAATGGTCGATATTATTATTGTCTATTTCCCAGTTTAATTGAACATCCTGATTGACAGCCTGTCCAGTGAAACTTATAATGCTGGCGATCGGGAATCTTACAGCTACGAGGTCCGAAAAAATCACTTTGCTATCCAGATTATATATAGCAAGACGGTAATAGTTAACCCCATTTACCGGATTATTATCCACGCTGGTGTAGTCAGCTATTGAAACAGAGTCGGCACCTGCCACTGAGGCAATTTTTACCCAGGTATTGCCATCAGTACTTCGCTGCACTTCATAATGGTCATCGGTCACCTGAGCGGACCGCCAGTTTAACTGCACTGTTTGTGCAGCAACTTCACCAGTAAAGCTTATAAGCGAATCTGAGGATTTAGCAGATGTGTAAGGCGAAAGCTGTAACAGGTTTGCTTTTGCATAGATCGGAACATAAGTCGATTTGACGGCAATTTGCATAGGAACCGACCCCGAGGATCCATCAGGCTCATTGACAAATGGATAAACGGAATAGGTAAATGTATAATCGCCGTCACGGCTTACCGGATCTAAATGACCCTCATAAGCTAGTATTCCTTCCTGCTGCGGTATATGGTAAATGACCGTTTTGTCTCCCCAGGGACCATAAGGTGTAGGTGCAAACCAGGCATCGATCTCGGAGGACAAATGGGGTACACCAGCCATTACGTAATTATTTTCCCCCAGTTTCATAACATTACCTGCAGCAACGCCCTCTACTATATTTTTTGCATTGGTATAATCTGTCGACCAAGTGGAGTCTCCCGTATAATATTCCCAAGGCGTTTGGGAATCAAACTGGCCTATCGGTACCCGGGCGACGATGGTGTGCATCTCAAATGTGCCGGTTGACTGACCAAAATAAATGTAGTTATAATCGCCATCAGACATGATACAATTAGGATTAACGTTTATGGTGGCAGGTAATCTGTTCAGACTTACTACCTGAAGGTCAGGAAGTGAGAGGGTACCCACCCAGGACCGGCCTGCATAATTGCCATTGCTTATTTCTATCAGCAATATTTTCAGACTGTTATTTTCTATAATGCCACCGCTTTGCCAAAAGAGGTTGCCGTTGCCCGGGCTGAAAAGTGCCTGAGAATTGGGTGCGGTCC
>DATJDF010000566.1:0-10777 GCA_035497555.1 Arachidicoccus sp.
AATGCAACAATACCCAATTATTTCCTTTGTAACTTTAAATCTGAGATTAATACCGTTCAAAATTATTATATATTCAGGAAACCCCTGCAATTGATTATGGAAAAACCAGAAATAAACTTGGAAAGGATACATTTGTTAATTGATAAATTGAGATCTCAAGTTTCTGACAATTCCGGAGCTGAACATTTATTGCCCACGGCGCAGATGCTTGTAGCTGAACTTCAACAGATACAACAAACGGAGCGGCCACGCCCTTCTGTTTCTGTTGTTATGCCTTCTGGTGCCGGTAAATTCAGGCAAATAACAGTTGCGCCTGGCGCTGATCATTTCAGAGAACTTGATCAAGCCGAAAATAACGGGGGTGACCCGTCGGCAGAACAGGTCCATAATAATTTTCAGTTGCAACCACCCATTACGATTACCGAAAAAGCCCCTGAAGCGGTTATTGATGAAGCGACATTTGTCCCTGCTACTCCTGTTCAGATGGAAAATAAGGCAATACCGTCGCCCGAAGAGTATCTGCTTCCATTAGATCAGGAGGATCTGCCATTGATAGCTAAGGAGTTGGAAACAAATCAACCCACAGAACCGGTACCCACTGCACTAACCGAGCCGTCTTTTCCTACAAGTATACCCTCCGATAGCCCGGAAATCCAGCAGACTGCACCTGAGCCTGTGCCCGAGCCAAAGTCTAAGCCGGAACCAACGGAGATAAACGAAATATACGCTGCAGCCGAAAGGCAGGAACCACCGCGTGCAGCGATACCTGCACCTGTAATTGAAAGGATAAATGACGAAAACACAGCGCAGGAGTTGAATTATCCAGCTGAAGATGTCAAAGAAAAGAAAAGACACCTGGAGTTTATTCATGAAAATTTTAGCGCCTGGTCGGATTACGGAATTATAAATGAAGCACCGACGCTAGTACAAAACAGGACACTGGTGACAACTGAAGTGTCTAGCGAAAGAGAGCATATCGATCTAAATACCCTGGCAGGCCCAGTCAGGTTCCAGGACCTGAATGACCATCTCAAAGAAGATCATGAGGAATGGGCGCAGAAAATGCAGACAACTCCTATTGACAACCTGTCCAATGCAATTGGTATCAATGACCGTTATCTTTTTATCAGCGAGTTATTCCGTGGTGATGAATCCATGTATGAAAGAACTATTCTTACCCTCAATAAATTTAATAGTTATGATCAGGCACATGCGTGGGCAGAACGGGAATTAAGACTCAAATTAGGATGGGATATGAATAATGGTATTACCCAGCAATTTGAACAACTGGTAAAGCGTCGCTTCCTGCAAAAAGCCTGACTTTTATTTTGAGTCGCTTAGCGCTGGTACCGTACCTAAACAGCCTACAGCTTAAGCTCCTTTTTCAATAAAAACGAGTAGTTAAACAAAGGCAGATTCCTTTGTTTAACTACTCGTTTTTATTTGAATTTCTCCTGTCAGCCTAACTACAAATGATTAAGATCATTGCAATCAAGCAACCTTATTCCGTCACCTTTGTGATTTTTAAGATATTGGTGGGGAGATGTTTTTCTACAGGGGTACTACCGGTATTGACAACGATATCTCCGGCTTTAATAAATTTACGTTCACGAAGAATGTTGATCTGATCATTGATAATTTCATCAAGGCTCTCTTCCTCATCGTAGAAAAACGCACGTACGCCCCAGCTAAGGCTCAGCTGATTTACCAGCTGCGGTTCTTTTGTGAAGATGTATAATGGGGTCTTTGGTCGATAGCTTGAAATCCTGAACCCGGTATAACCACTTTGGGTCATTCCCACCAGTGCACTTGCACTAACTTCAGTCGCGATTTTACATGAATTGTAACAAAGCGCGTCACTAAGAATGGTTGGAGAGTGTGCAATTACTTTCAGGTCTTCTTCACGGTCATAACGGTAATCTGTTCTTTCCACTTCCATAATGATCTTACGCATGGTTTCTACCACCAGTACCGGATGATCACCCATAGCGGTTTCACCGCTGAGCATAACGGCATCCGTTCCTTCCAGTACAGCGTTTGCAACATCGGTAATTTCACTACGGTTGGGCTTGGTTCTCTCCATCATGGATTCCATCATCTGGGTAGCCACGATAACAGGTTTGGACCGGTGTATACATTTACGGATAATCTCCCTCTGTGCCATAGGGACTTTTTCAACAGGAAGCTCCACCCCTAAATCACCACGTGCCACCATTACACCATCAGATTCATTTACTATATTTCTCAAATCATCCATGGCAGAAGGCATTTCAATTTTGGCCATGACTTTAATCTTACTCTCTCTATCCTGTACCCTTCTTTTAAGGTCAACAATGTCTTCTGCTTTACGTACAAAAGATAGCGCAACCCAATCCAATTTCTGGTCTATAATAAAGGCCAGATCTTCAATGTCTTTTTCCGTCATTGAAGGCAAAGAGATTTCTGTATCGGGTAGATTCACGCCTTTATTAGGTAAGAGATTACCACCGTAGGTTACCCGAACCTTAACATCCCCGGTCTTTTTATTAATATCAATTACCACGACTTCCAACTTACCATCATCTATTAATATCTTCTCTCCTACACTTACATCATTATGCAGATTCGGATAAGAGACATAAATTTTTTCTTTTGTGCCAATCACTTTTTCCGTAGAAGTAAAAGTCAGTATATCGCCGGCAGCGATTACCAGTTTATTATTTTCAATTTTACCTACCCTCAGTTTAGGACCTTGCAGATCCCCAAGGATAGCCACATTGTAGGGTTCTTTTTCATTGATGGAACGGATCGACTTAATCACCTCGGCTTTGTTTTCATGACTGCCATGCGAAAAGTTCAGTCGAAAAACATTTACTCCTGCCTTCACAAGGGCCAGTAGTTGCTCGTATTTTTCACAAGCCGGACCGACTGTGGCCACAATTTTCGTTTTGTGTACACTATGTTGGATTCCTGCTTCAGCATCCATTTCCTTGTGCAAATATTTCCCTACATTTTTAGACATTATCACCTTTTGTTTTAGTCATTAAATAAATTATACCTTTTTCATAGGGCCCAAACTCATTTCTTATCAACCGATTTCAAAATTTGAACCTTGAGCAAACAACCAAAGAAGGCGGGTAGTATACCCGCCTTCCTTTTAATGCTGATGTTAACTTGCCAATATCTTTACAATACGCAACCAGTCCTCGTCTATCGTATCTTTTTCACGGATAGCAACTTCTAATGGCGTAAATACAATCTCATTATTAATAATGCCCACCATTACATTTGATTTACCTTCCATAAGGCCGATCACGGCGTGGTATCCCATTCGGCTAGCGACCAACCGGTCCAGACAGGAAGGTGATCCGCCACGCTGAATATGTCCCAGGATGGATACCCGGGTATCAAAATTCGGGAGCCTCTCTCTGACAATCTTGGCGACCTCATTGGCACCGCCAAAAGCGTCACCTTCTGCCACTACAATGATATTCACCAGCTTTTTACGCTTTTCCTTTTCTGAAAGTGAGGCAATGACATCTTCTATATTTGTAGCTGCTTCCGGAATCAGTATTGTTTCTGCTCCTGTTGCAATCCCACTGTGTAATGCAATATAACCGGCATGCCGACCCATGACCTCTACAATAAACAAGCGGTCATGCGCATCTGCCGTATCTCGGATCTTATCGATAGCCTGTACTGCTGTATTACAAGCCGTATCAAATCCGATTGTAAAATCCGTACCAAATAGATCTTTATCGATCGTTCCGGGTAGCCCGATGACTGGCATATTGAATTCATTTTCCAGTTTCATCGCGCCTGTAAAACTTCCATCCCCACCAATCACCACCAGACCGTCAATCCCTCTTTTTTGCAGGTGGCCATAGGCCTGTTTGCGCCCTTCTTCTGTGTAAAATTCACGACAACGTGCAGATTTCAGGATGGTTCCACCCCTTTGAATAATATTGGCCACTGAACGGGAATCCATTTGGAAAATATCATCTTCCATCATACCACTATATCCGCGCATAATGCCAAAAACATCCAATCCCATATAAACACCTGTACGAACTACTGCCCGAATAGTCGCATTCATACCAGGAGCATCTCCCCCGGAAGTCAGAATGGCTATTTTATTTACTTTTCTAGACATTATAAATAATTAAATATATGGTAACGTTTGCGTTAATTTTCCAAACAAGGAGCGAAAGTACAAAAAGGAATATAATTTTCCGAAACTCACCATCTATATTTTTTCCCTAACACTCATTAGCAAAGCGTTTCAGCCAAATAGGATTCGCTTAACGACTTACTTATACCATTAGAATTTAAGGATAAATTAATAACCATCTCCCGATGATCACTAACCAGGGCAAAAAGGTACGAAAATTAAAACACAATAATTGAAACCCAACTGAAAATCCATCCGGAGATTAAAAACGGGAAGAATCCTGGAGCTCAGATAATATATTCTCATTTTTATACCCTGGCCAAAGTCCCCATTTCAATGAATTCAAATATCCGCATTGCTGATGAGGTTCTTGTATTCCGGAAGATTTCCCAATCGGTGATCGGGAAATTCGATTTTGGTAAATAAACCCGGCAACAATTCTATAAATAACAAATAAACATAATAAATACCTGTAAATTATATGTTACAGGCCTTCTTCTCTGGTGAATATATTATATTTCACCCATATTTAAGCTTATCCCCTTCTTTATCCCCCTTGGTTGTCCTGTCAGGCGTTATTTCCCTAACGAAAGAGTGCCAATATTAACGGTATATACATTGGCCTGAGCCATCAACGACTATGCCAAAAGCAGGGGTTCCTTCCCTATGGCCTGACTTTAAATAATTTCTTGACTACTACTTAGTCGAAAAGCTATAAAGAATCAAGCAGGTCTTTAAGTTTGTTGTACAGGAAAGCATGCTTTGTTAGGTTCTCTGCCTTTAGCTTGTGCAGGTTATGTAGCTTCCATTGTACTGCCGGAAATTCGGCAAATTTATAAGTACTCCAGTCCGGCTGTACATTTTTAAAGTTCAATAAGAACTGTTTATCATAATCGGTAAGGCTACTGTGAATCGTATAAATAAGTTGCTTTCGGGTGGATTCATAATCCTCATAGTTAAACTCTTCTTCAGTCATACCTGAAAATTGATTTTCCAAAGCTGAACGTTGGTCTTGCAAATTAGGTTGTAGAATCTCATTTATTGAACGGCCGCTACTGAGAAGTAATAACAAAAACCCCTGCTTTATATCCTCATTGAATCCTTCTGTCTCAAACATATATTTGATATCAAAATGTCCCTTGGGTGTTGCCTGTCAAATGCTGCACAAACCTTTCCTCCGTATAATTGCCCTATTGGTACAACGTCGATAACAGAAAATGCGTCAAAAAGGGTTTGGGCTTTAGTGCAGAGTTGCTTTGCTCGGGGTGAGCCAAGCGTACCACGATTAATGACACTGACTTCTATTTTTACGATAGTTCCATTATCACTTATAAGTAATTTTTGTTCCTTTGTTTTAAAATCAATTTGTGCTGAAGGCAGCACTCTTTTTATGTTTGCAGCGATATTTTTTAAAGCAACTGAAATACCCTGCATAGACATTTCCCTGTCTTCAATAGGTACATAAGTAAGGTCCGCATCCACCGAAAGTCGAGGCATCTCCCGTAAGAACAAATTGATGGCTGTTCCGCCATGTAGGGCCAGTACGCTTTCTTTAGCTATTTCCGGCAATATTTTTAATAAAAGGTTTACCTGCCTTTTGTAAGTATCCGTTTTCATATTATGCCAATCTTTGAGGTACCGTTATTTGATATTTAGGGATAAATGTCCCATTCTTTATAATACTTCTTTTTCCTTTTCCAAGGAATACTTTTTGGATATCCAGATAATAGAACCATTGATGCCTAGCTTTTTCTGCAAAATAGAGAAAAAGCCGCTTCACTTTTATTGAGTTGCACTGCTCCAGCAGAGATTGTACTTTGGCTGGAATAAGATTATTCAGCCCCTCCATTAATTCATAACATTCAGTGAGTGTTGCTTCATCATCAGCAAGATAAAGACATTCCATGATTGCTCTGATTGCATCTGATATTTTGATTTTAAATTGCTTTTGATCTATTTCGATCAGGCCCACTTCCGGTGGTAGCATAGAAGTCCGGTGATAATCTATTGCCACGCCCCAATCATAATTGCGAAACCACGCCGGCAGCCGATCTTCACCATCGCCCAATAGGGTGATCTTTTTTGGGTTCAGCTCCAGATAATGGGCTTTATTTAATAATGACAAGGCGGTTCTGCCTCCGGGATGGATGTATGTACCCGTTTGGTTTTGCAAAGCATATACTGCGCCTTCAAAACTTGCTTTTTCATTTGGGCGAATCATAGCGCCAGTACCAATTGACATTAACCAGTTACCATTACGATAACTTTTTTGTAAATCATAACTGTAGCCGTTTTTAACCAGCCAAGAAGATAATAATACGATTCCTGGTGGAAATTCATTTACCAATCGGTTTATTTTATTTAATTTTAAGGGAC
This sequence comes from Arachidicoccus sp., assembly GCA_035497555.1. Classification (GTDB taxonomy): domain Bacteria; phylum Bacteroidota; class Bacteroidia; order Chitinophagales; family Chitinophagaceae; genus Arachidicoccus. The sequence continues at coordinate 6,527 of DATJDF010000566.1, forward strand.
TCATACTACCGTAATTTAGTAAAATTTAAACTAACAGAATAATTTAGTTTAAATAAATACACATAAAGGTAGTTAAAGTACCGTAATTTCACTTATTTTAAACTCCATTTACGAAAACAGCAATCGCCGCACACGAAAGACGCACAAAACGCCAAACATAGAAATTAAGAAAATACAACATGCCCGCATGGTCTTTATGGTAAATGCTTCCACTGGTAGTACGGTCCACCCCGCCTTCGGCGTCGACTCTAAGATCGGCACCTACGGCCCACTACTGAAAAAATAAAAACAACTGGATTTGACACCGAACACCCAAAAATATACCCATCAATTCAGAAATGCCGAAAGTGTTGGGGCCTGTAATATTACCCCCGACAGAAGCTTTCTGCTGAAATTATTAAAAGAGGCGCTCCATATATACCCAGGAAGCAGTTGCTTATTCGGAGATAGACCTGCTTTCATTCTACTCATAAAAAATTATTGTGCCTTAGGCAAAGATTCCATGAATTGACTACATTTGGCTTAATATTCATCAAATTGTCCGGCAGGAGCAAATTCCTAAATATCTAATTCTATCAATATAGATGGCTTTAAACATTGTCTGGATCGCTTTTTTTGTTATTGCTTTTGTTATCGCAATAATTAAATTTTTTTTCCTCGGGGATATTGAGATCTTCAAAACCCTCACAGATGGCATTTTTGACAGTGCCACTACTTCTATTACCCAGGTGGCTTTCCCTCTGGCGGGAACGATGGTTTTCTTCCTTGGTTTAATGAATATCGCTGAAAAAGCAGGCGCGATAGCCAAACTTGCAAGGATTCTTAATCCATTTATGCGACGGTTATTCCCCGAAGTGCCCCAGAATCACCCGGCCATGGGTGAAATGGTCATGAATTTCTCGGCCAATATGCTGGGACTGGACAATGCCGCCACGCCTTTTGGGCTGAAAGCCATGGATAGTCTTCAGACGCTCAATCCCGAAAAAGACACCGCCAGTAATGCCCAAATCATGTTTTTGGTATTACATACCAGCGGATTAACCCTGATACCACTTTCTATTATCGCTTACCGATTGGCAGCCGGGTCACACGAAGCAGCCAGTATATTTATCCCCTGTGTGCTCGGCACGGTATTCACGACCCTTATGGCCATCCTGATAACGGGTATTAAGCAAAAAATTAAGTGGGATGGAGTCCTAATTGGCTGGTTATTAGGTATATTTGGACTTATTGTCGCCCTACTTCTTGGTGTTGGCAGTATGAGTACCGCAAATAAGGAAATTTTTAGCAAGATCGTGGGGAGTCTGGTGCTTCTATTAGTTGTCGTCCTCATCATTGTTGCAGGTGCCTATAAAAAAGTATCCGTTTTTGATACTTTCATTGAAGGGGCTAAAAATGGCTGGACGGTCATTATAAAAATTATTCCCTACCTGGTGGGTATGTTGGTAGCTATCCGGGTATTCCGTGACTGTGGTGCATTGGGATATTTGACAGATGCCATCGGATACGGCGTTCACGCGATGGGCTTTAATACCGATTTCGTCCCTTCCCTTCCGGTAGCTATCATGAAACCATTCAGTGGTAGCGGGGCCAGAGGGCTAATGATTGATACCATGCAGACATTCGGAGCAGATAGCTTTGTGGGTAAACTAGCCTGTACCTTTAACGGCTCGGCAGATACCACTTTTTACATTATTGCCCTGTATTTTGGTAGCGTTGGGATTAAAAAAGTACGTTATGCTGTATGGGTGGGGCTTGCTGCGGACATTCTCGGTGTGATAGGCGCAATTGCCATCGGTTATATATTTTTTCACTAACATTAATCTTTTGTAAACAAATAACATCCAATGTAATAAGATACCTTTTTAAGTAAAAACCGTATCCCAAAAACGGGCACGATTCCTGTTTGGATTTTATGAGTAATAAACCCATACCAAACAGGAAGACAATCATTAATAAACAAGTATATTAACCATCTAAATTTATAATTATGAAAAGGACTTTATTTAGCATAGCGGCCATTTTATGTGCCAGCTTTATTTTCTCCAGCTGCAGTAAAGATGTGAATTCTCCTGACAATGGCGATGCACAGGCACTTACTTCTGTTTTTACACTCAAGAGTTCCGACTGGGCGGCGGAATCAGGTGGATTTAGTGCCACATTTGACATTTCAGAAATTACCGCTTCTATCACGGATCAGGGGGCGGTCTGGATTTATTACTCCTTTAACAACGGCACATCTTATGAACTGGCTCCTGCACTTTCCCGTACAGACCAGGCCGGCAATTCCTTTGATTTATTAGCTGAAGGTGGCACAGATGATCAGGGTGGTTATGCATTACTCACCGCTTTAAGCTATAATGGGAACACCAGTGCAAAACCTAATTTTAGCCCCGCACTGTTGGTAAAGGTCGTTTCTATTCCTAGTTCCTTAGTTCAGGCGCATCCTAATGTGAACAAAGCCAATTATAATGAGGTTAAATCCGTCTTTAGATTAAAGTGAACCAAGGAAGAGAATATTCACAGTTGGGATAGGATAAGATCCAGAATCTATAGCCAGTCTTCCTCCTTATTACAAGTTCGAAAACACAAAAAATCCGCAGTCAAATAAACTGCGGATTTTTTATAAAGGATATACTGGAGCACCGTTGTCATTTATTGAGTGACACTTTCCCGCTCTTCCTTTCTTTTGGCCTTTGTTTTGTTTTTCGTGTTTCTTGCCAGTCCATACATAACACCGCCAAAGATCAGGAAAATCACACCTGTAATCCGGTTGATTTCACTGCCATTTGCGGTTGTAAAGGAAGCAATTAATAACAGAACGCTGATAATCATAAAAAACCAGCCGATGACCGAACGCAAATCCATGCTATTATTTTCCATAATTATTTTTTTTAATAGAAGATGATATTAAAGACCAGTGTAATAATAAGTACCAGTGACCCCACAATGATGGGGTTCTTATACCAGACATAATGCCCTGTCTTTTGCCTTTCAGTAAGACTATACACCAATCCGACAAGTTCAGATTCCTTCCGTCTACTGGTAACCAGACTCAGTAACCAGGTGACAAGGAAACAGACAATAAAGGCTACTGATGCAATATTAAAATTCTGTCCCATCGAAGATCCGTATTCATATAGCGGTTGCGTATGAAATAAATGGGATATCCAGCCTCCCTTGCCTTCTGCAACAGTCAGTCCATGGGTAGCAGCAGCGGCCACTGTCCCTGAAATCAAGCCAAAAAACGCACCATTGGCGGTGGCTTTTTTCCAGAACATACCTAAAAAGAATGTAGCAAATAAAGGGGCATTAATAAAACCAAATACCAGTTGCAAAAAGTCCATGATATTATCAAAACTCTGCGCTAAATAAGCGGTTGCCACTGAAGCGGCGATCCCAAATACGGTAACGGCTTTACCGACATTCAGGTAATGTTTATCCGAGCCGTCTTTTTTTATATAGGACTGGTAAATATCGAATGTAAATACGGTATTAAATGCAGTTACATTACCTGCCATACCACTCATAAAAGAGGCAATCAGTGCAGTCAGTCCCACGCCTAATAATCCGTTGGGATAAAAGTGCTGCAACAGAGAGGGAAGGGTCATGTTATAATCATAGCCCCCATTTTTTGCCAATGGTATGGTATAGGAAGGATCCATTTTCATTAATGCCAGGGCAATAATGCCCGGCACAATAACAATGAGCGGCATGAATACTTTTGGAATGGCGGCATAAATTGGTGTCATCTGGGCATCATTGATGTTTTTGGTCACCATAGCCCGCTGTACCACCAGGAAGTCTGTACACCAATACCCAAAAGCCAGCACAAACCCAAGCCCAAATATCAGGCTACCATAATTGGTCCCCATTGGGTTGGTAGATGCATCCCCCATCCCCTTCCAGATATGCAGTAGATTGGTATCCGCAAGATTGGCTTTAATACCTTCCCAGCCGCCTACATGATGCAGACCAATATAAACCAGTGGCGCGATCCCGAGTACAATTAAAAAAAACTGTAATACTTCATTATATACAGCAGAAGTTAATCCACCCAAATAAGTATAGGCCAGGACAATAATGGAAGCCACTAATATAGAACCACTAAAACTCCAGCCCAGCATCGCCTCCAGCAAGATCGCAAGTGCGTAAAGGGAAATTCCTGAGGAGAAAATGGTCATAATGGCAAAAGTAATCGCATTAAAACCCCTTGTCTTCTCATCATAACGTAAGGCGAGATATTCCGGA
>DATJDF010000567.1:0-5785 GCA_035497555.1 Arachidicoccus sp.
TTTGGATTCCCGGATGTCTGGCAATCCGTGAGCTACGTAAGCAGTTTTTTATTATTTCTACCGGGACTGTTGATGGTTATATTAATAACGAATGAATATAATTTCAGGACACACCGCCAAAATGTAATTGATGGCCAGCGACGGATTGATTTCGCGCTCACCAAAATCCTATTTGCAATACTGATGGGTGTTATCGCGACAGTATTGGTATTTTTGATTACCATCCTTACAGGACTGATGAGTGGGAGCAGTTTTAGCATGGCAGGATCCGAATACCTGTTGTATTTTTTCCTGCAGGCGATTACTTATACCATGTCTGGGTTGCTACTCGGCTTTTTACTTAAAAGATCGGGGGTTTCTATAGCGATTTACCTGATTTATGTAGGATTTATTAAGAATCTGATCGCCTTTCTGGCAGATCGGTATTTAGGCGGAATCGGTGCTTATACGCCAGTAAAAAGCGCTGACAATCTCATTCCATTGCCCTTTTTCAAAAGGGTAACCAGCCAGTTGCTTTCCGAACCGCCAAGTGTCACCTGGCTGTGCATCATGACCTTAATTTATTTAGGCGCGTTTTACTTTGTGATCACCCGCCGGTACAAAACCCAGGATCTTTAAACCTATTGTATTGTAAAGGAACTCTATTAATTAAAATGCAAGCTGTACTGCCGGCAGCGTTTTGCATTTGGAAAAAGGATAAGTCTGACTTAATCTGGATGTTTTGGCCAATATATTAATAATTTCTGCCAATTTTTTTGTAATCAGTTTTAGGATAATGACGTAATTTCATCGCAGGTCGTAGGCGGTATTATCCTTCAATTCAATTACTTAAAAGGCAGTTAATATGATGCACAGATTCATTTTTCAGCGTATGAAAAAGGTGTTGACAGCTATTTTGGTTACTTCGTTGCTCAGTGCATGTGCACAAATCAAGCCGCCAGAACCCTATGGTGCTTTACCTTCTGCAGCCCAGCTTAATTGGCAGGAAAATAATATTTATGCGTTTATTCATTTTGGACTCAATACGTTTACAAATAAGGAATGGGGCTATGGAGATGAAGATCCCGCTTTATTTAATCCGAAAGATTTCGATGCGGAACAAATTGTCCGCAGCATTGCTCAGGGCGGTTTCAAAGCCGTAATTCTAACCTGTAAGCATCATGATGGATTCTGCCTCTGGCCCACAAAGACAACAACCCATAATATCAGCCAAAGTCCTTTCCGGGATGGAAAAGGGGATATGGTTCGGGAAATTGCTGACGCCTGTCGCAAATATGGGCTGAAATTTGGGGTCTACCTTTCACCCTGGGACCGGAATGCTACTAATTACGGTACTCAGGACTACGTAAAAATGTACCGGGAACAGCTCAGAGAATTACTGACACAGTACGGGGATATTTTTGAAATCTGGCATGATGGAGCCAATGGCGGAGACGGCTATTACGGTGGTGCCAGAGAAACCAGAAATATTGATCGGTCTACTTATTATAACTGGCCAAATGTTTGGGCGCTGGAAAGAAAACTACAACCAGGCGCGCTTATTTTTGGAGATATCGGGCCTGATCTGCGTTGGGTCGGCAATGAAAAGGGATTTGCCGGTGATCCCTGCTGGCAGACTTTTACTCCAGAATCCAACATACCGGGCAAGGCGCCCTCGAATGGGATTGTAAAGAGCGAGCTTTCTACAGGTGGCACCCGTGGTGGAAAATACTGGATGCCTGCTGAGGTGGATTTTTCCATCCGGCCGGGGTGGTTCTGGCATGAAAATGAAAATGATAAAGTACGCTCTGCGGTGGATTTATGGAACCATTATCTAATTTCTGCCGGAAGAGGTGCCTCCATGCTGCTCAATATACCTCCGGATACCGACGGACTGGTATATAAAACCGATTCTATTCAGCTGAAATTATTTGGCGATATACTGAAACAGACTTTTGCTGAAAACCTGGCCAAAGGAGCTCAGGCAGTAGCTTCCAATATTCGGGGTGGTGATAAATCGGCTTACGGCCCGGCCCGTCTTTTCGATGAAGACCAATTCACTTACTGGGGAACAGATGATCAGGTTCATACCCCTACGCTTACGATTACATTACCTGAATCCAGGAGTTTTGATATTATCCGGCTCCGGGAAAATACGAAATTAGGTCAGCGGATTGACTCATTGGAGGTGGATGCCTGGTTGGATAACAGGTGGGAAAAAATAACGGGGGCGCGTTCCATCGGGTCTAATCGTTTGTTACGGTTAGCGTCGAAAATCACTACAGATAAATTGCGTCTGCGCATTATCAAAGCACCGGTGAGTATCGCCTTAAGTGATGTTGGATTATTTAATCAGTCCTCTTTATTGGACGCTCTTTCCAAAAAACCGAATAGCGCCGGCTCATCAAAGGGGTCGTCATCGATCCGGACTGGTTGGAAGGTTATTAATCCTGATCACGGAAAGACCCGGTCTGCCATGTTGGATGGTGATCCAGCTACCTACTGGCAGAATCTGTCAGGTGGTAAATCTGATCCTATAATAGTGGATATGGGAGAAACCAGACAAGTGAAGGCGTTTACCTATCTGCCTGGAGGTGGATCCAAAATACAGGGTGCAATCGATAAGTATGCATTTTACATTAGCACAGACGGTGTAAAATGGCAAAGCGTAGCTAAAGGAGAGTTTTCAAATATGCTGGCAAATCCAGTCCTTCAGACAATCTCTCTTAAACAGGTGCAACCTGCAAGATTTTTTAAGTTTGAACCGCAGCATACAGCTGACGGAAAACCAGTCAGGATTGCTGAACTGAGTGCTATCTTTTTATAAATATGGTTCAGGTGTCTTTCCCGGTGGACATGAAAAGAATTGAATTTTATTTGCCATGTAGTATAATATGGGACTTATGATTATTTTGTAAGATGTACACAAGGTGCAGAACTTTCCTGTATTTTTGTTTTATGGAGATCTCGCTTAAAAATATCATCCCGATTCCCCTGAAAGAGAATCTGGAAAAACGTCCTTCTGAAGTCTGGCATAATACAGTAAGGATTGATCCCACCAGCCGGGTAAAAATCAAAGCACCCAGTGGTACGGGCAAGACGACTCTGATCCATTATTTATACAGGATGCGCTCCGACTACACCGGGACGATAAGCTGGGATGGCCAGGATCTTCGACAACTCGACAGTGACCGGCTAGCAGGTTACCGTCAACAGAAAATCAGTATCATCTTCCAGGACCTGCGACTCTTTGCCCAGTTAACCGCAAGGGAAAATATAGAACTTAACCGCGTATTACAGACGCCGCATTATCCTGCTGAAGCTATAGATGAAATGGCCGGACAATTACAGGTAGACCATATATTGCACCAACCTGCAGGCATCTGCAGTTACGGGGAACAGCAGCGGATAGCCATTATCAGAGCCCTTGTTCAGCCATTTTCTTTATTAATTATGGATGAGCCTTTCAGCCATCTGGATAAGCAGAATGCCAGAAAGGCGGCGCAGCTGATTGAAGCGGAGTGTGACAGGCGAGGCGCCGGCTTTGTGTTGACAGACCTCGATGAGGATGACTTTTTTACCTACAATACCTTTTTGACCTTATAGTTCCCTTATTATGCTGCATGCGCTTTTAAAAAAAATAATCAAGTCAGGTGCTGGAAGATTTCGGTATATACTGGCGATGGCGGGACTCGCCATTGCTTTACTGCTGATCCTGTCTGCGATTCAGCTACAAACAAATTACTGGAGGTTGCTGCATGGCAATAATACGCAGGACAGTATAGCTAATTTTTTGGTCATTAACCAGATCGTGACCGATCAGAATGTGGGTAATACCAATTTAACGGAAGCGGCAATTGGCGACTTAAAAGCCCAGCCATTTATCCAGGAGGTGGGAGTGGTAACGCCAAGCCGGTTTAAAGTAGCCGCCAATGGCGGCACTGCCATGCCATTTTATACGGATATGTTTTTTGAAAGTGTCCCCAATCAATTTCTGGATATCAGCAGCAAAGACTGGGAATGGAATGATCAGTCGCAATTCATACCGATAGTGATCCCCAACCAATTTCTGGATATGTATAATTTTGGGTTCGCAAGATCGCAGAATTTGCCGCAGCTTTCGCATGATCTTATAAAAAGTATTCCAATCCAGATTGATATTCAGGCACCGGATGGCGGGAAGCATTATTTTGCCAAGGTGGTAGGTTTCAGTGACCGTATTTCCTCCATACTCGTACCGCAGGCATTTATGGACTGGGCTAATGCTCATTTTGCGACAGAGCCACCAAAGGGGGCCTCACGTGTTATTATCCGCACAGATGACCCCAGTAATCCGAAATTGATGGAATATCTGAACGCGCATCATCTGACAACTGATCTAGAAAAAACCCGGTTCAGTAAATATCGGCAGATTGTGGCTTTTGTGGTACAGATTTCCGGGTTTACAGGAGTGGCCATGTTCCTTTTTGCGCTACTGATATTCAGCCTTTTTATAGAACTGACCATTGCCAGTTGTCGGGAGGAAATCAGGTTATTGGTTACGCTAGGAGCTTCTCCCAGACAGCTCAAGCATTTTTTATTGCAGCAGTTCTTTCCTTCAAACGTTTATATTGCGCTGATTGTTCTAGGGGTCTTAAGTGGCCTGCAGTGGTTATTATACCGATTCTTGCAGTCCCAGTCCATGGTAGTGAGTGCATTTATCTCCCCGATTACCATTGGGGGGGCCGTTTTGGTTTTATTGATACTTTGGTGGGTTCATGTTAGGACCATCAAAAAGCAGATCGGCACCTAATGTGATAGAATGCATTTGATATTCTAATATTTGCCTCAGGACCAACAGGATTATTTTTCAATAGCAAAAGGGTATTAAAACCTCATCTCTTCCTGTTGAGGGCTATCCCGCATTACTTCCAGTTGTAAGTTTTTTGTTCATTTCTGGCCCCAAAAGCTTATTGGTAAGCCAATTTAATATTATATTTGGCCAGTTGTTCATAGAATCTAAGATGATAAAGTGGCCTTTTAAGGCCCCTTCTGATTTTATGAAACACACCAAAATACAATAATAGACAATGGCACAAGAACTAACATTGGATCAAATTCAGAATTTCAAAGGGAAGTACCCAAAGCAAATCTGGTTTATGTTTTTAGTAGAAATGTGGGAGCGTTTCTGCTTTTATGGAATGCGGGGTGTATTGACCATTTTTATGGTGGACCAGGTGACAGGTGGCCTTGGATTATCCGAAAAGAGCGCTAACCTTCAGTATGGAACCATCCAGGCTTTTGTATATGCCTTTACCTTCGTTGGGGGACTTTTCGCGGACAAAATACTGGGCTTCAAAAGATCCCTTGTTTTTGGTGCACTGGTCATGATTACCGGTAATTTTATTATTGCGGCCAATCCACATTTGTTATTCTACGTCGGGATTACTTTTAGTGTTATTGGTACAGGCTTTTTTAAGCCGAATATCACCTCTATGGTGGGCTACCTGTATAAAGACGGGGATCACCGGCGTGATGCGGGATTTAGCTTATTTTATTCTGGAATTAATTTAGGTGCCGTACTTGGCGGCGGGTTATGTGTTTATTTGGGAAAGTCTCCCGATTACGGCTGGGCATATGCCTTTTTAGCTTCCGGGACCGTCATGATTATTGGCCTGGTCACATTCTTATTGACTAAAAAATACATTAAACCTATTGGTAATAAGCCCGGGAGTGAAGAAAACTTACATGTCATTGATATTGAAAATACCCTACAAAAGGTGGAAGCTGATATCAAACCTGTCAAAAACAACGACTGGTGGAAGGA
>DATJDF010000568.1:0-8081 GCA_035497555.1 Arachidicoccus sp.
AAGCGACCTGGATCAGGTTGTTGTAGTCGGTTATGGTACACAAAAGAAAGTAAGTGTGACCGGTGGTGTGGATGTTGTAAAAGAAAAAGCTTTCGAAGGAAGAGCTGTGACAAACGTCTCTCAGGCCTTACAGGGTACTTCACCCAGTTTGGTTATCCAACAAAGCAGTTTTGAACCTGGACAGGGCGTCAAGTTAAACCTCAGAGGTGTAGGTACATTGGGGGATAATACACCACTTGTGGTGATCGATGGATTAATTGGTGGCGATATCAATAACCTTAATCCCAATGATATCGAGACGATCTCCATCCTGAAAGATGCGGGATCAGCAGCGATTTATGGGTCACGTGCCGCCAACGGCGTTATACTGGTGACAACCAAAAAAGGCAAAGCAGGTGCCAGCAAGTTGCAATACAACGGCATCATGAGTATTGTACATCCTCATGTTTGGGCGGATCCGGTGCCAGGGTATCAGAATATGATTTTAAAAGACCAAGCTCTGGTGAATTCGGGTCAAAATCCGATTTATAGTCCAATAGATATTGCCAATCAGCAGGCGAAGGGAGATAGCCCCTGGCTCCTGGATGCTATTTTAAAAGACGCCACACAACAAAATCACAATTTGAGTATTTCTGGTGGCGCCGGGAAGACCACCTATTTGTTATCTGCCGGGTATATGGACCAACAAAGCAATTTTATCGGACCTGATAAAGGTGTGAAGCGCTATAATTTTAGGATGAATCTGGCCACAGAAGTTGGTCGACTAAAGGTGGCTAGTACAATTGCTTATACCCGTAATGAAATTAAGGACCATTCTTATAGTACTGGAACTTTAGTGGTAGATGCAGAAAGAACGCCGCCTCTCTACGCGGCGCAGGATAGTCTTGGCCGGTATCTGATTAATGATGTACTGGCACAGTTTAATCCGGTTGGCATATTAGAACAAGGTGGGTTCCGACACTATGATAATGATAATATTTTTGCAACTGTCAGTGGCGATTTAAGCATCACTAAAGGCCTTTCTCTAAGAGGGGTGTTTGGTGGATCACTCGATGCTAATCATCTATATTTTCGGACGGATTATGTACCTTTTTACAGGCCTGGCGCAGCGCCAGATGCTGATCCGGCCGGCTTATATGGAAATGCCTTAGGAACAACAACAGGTGATCAGAATTCTAAAAAACTCCTGTTGAATACCCAATTGCTATTGCAATACACCCGTTCAATCGGTAAACATACTTTCATGGTGATGGGTGGCTATACAACCGAATCTATGACTACTCATGCGAATAAAGTTCAATTAGATTATACATCACCCGATATGAATCTTCCGGGTGACACGACATCAACTAAATTATCGGAATTGGGGATCACTCCGCAGGGTAGTAAGGAAAGTGCAATTAATTCTTATATAGGACGATTGACCTATGATTTTGATAATAAATATTTCTTTGAAAGTGCCTTCCGTGCTGACGGTTCTTCAAGATTTGCAGAAGGCAACCGTTGGGGATTTTTTCCGTCTGTATCAGGCGGGTGGATTATTAGCCGGGAAGATTTTTACCAGGAAAGTAAACTGTCCAATGTTGTCAATTATCTTAAGTTAAGATCTTCTTATGGTGTGTTGGGTAATCAAAATGTGGGGGATTATCAGTTTCAAACGACGTATAATGTATACCCAGATGGTTATGTGTTCAACGGGAACACCACTGTGCCTACCACAGGTTTCAATACTGCAAATCCTGATTTGAGTTGGGAATCTGCACATAATTTTAATATCGGAGTCGACCTGAATGCGTTTAACAATAAACTCAATTTTACCTTCGACTATTTTAATAAACTAACGAAAAATATTTTACAACGGCCGAATCTGCCAGGCACTTTTGGTGGCAGTAATGTGGATTTCAATATCGCATCTGTGCGTAACAGGGGTTGGGAATTTACCATCAATTATAATACAAAGGGGCCGATATTCAGCCACTCCTTAACCTTTAATATGGGGGATACCCATAATGAGATTGTACACATGGCCAATGATCAGGATCGGATTGATTCCCATGATGAAATTCAGGTTATTTATGCAAAAGGATTGCCTATCGGATCCTTCGTTGGCTTAAAAAGGGCAGGTTATTTCCAGAACCTGGATGATATTAAAAATCTGCCAAAATTTGTCGGACTGGATGTAGTTCCCGGTGATATCCGGTACCAGGATAAAAATGGTGACGGGGTTATCGATGACAATGACCGTTATGTCTTAGGCAACCCTTTTCCCCGGTATACTTTTGGCCTCAACTACGAGTTAGGCTGGAACGGATTTGATCTTAATGTGTTTATCCAGGGTGTAGGCAAAAGAGATATGGATATCCGCGGTGAGTTGATTGAGCCTTTCCACGTAAATTACTCGTATGTTATGTTCGAACATCAGATGGATTACTGGCGTCCTGATAATCCCAATGCTGAACACCCGAGGCTGGCAATTTCCGGAAGCTCGTCAAATACAAATAACTATAGAAAAGGCTCCGACCAGTATATCTTTAATGCTGCTTATGCCAGGTTGAAGAATGTTCAATTAGGGTATAGCCTTTCTCCAAAGATCTGCGACCGGTTGGGGGTAAATAAATTCCGGGTATATCTGACAGGACAAAATTTACTTACGCTTTCTAAAATGGATTTCCTGGATCCGGAAAATACGGAGTTTGAAACAAATATCACTGCAGGTGGTGCGAATAGTGGCCGGGCTTATCCGACACTTGAATATTACGGCTTTGGTTTAGATATAACTTTTTAAATTGACAAGTGATGAAAATTAAATGGACGGGTTTTATGATAATTTTGTTGGGGCTACTGGCGGCTTCCTGTAAAAAACTGGATTTGGTACCCACAGATAAATACACAGAGAAAAATTACTGGACCTCGCCTGAGAAAGCAAGTTTTGTGCTTAATATGGCCTATAGCCAGATGGTGAATGCTTCTTATTTTTTTTATAATAATGTGCTATCCGACGACGCATACGATGGGCGCGGCGATGCGGAAGGGACGACTTCTATCTCTGCAGGGGTGTATGACCCTTCACTAGGTCGTCTGGATGATGAATGGAAATTTCATTATGCCGGTATCAAAACCTGTAATACATTGTTGAAGTATATTGATGTCGTACCAGGCATGACAGAGAGTGTAAAAAATAAAATGGTAGCGGAGGCTTTATTTATCAGAGCCAAGCATTTCTTTAACCTGACCACTTGGTGGGGCGCTGTTCCTTTGTTTACAGAAGATATCTCCATTGATCAGTCCGAAAAAATTGCACGCAGCTCCCATGCTGACGTGATCAAGCAGGTACTGGAAGATCTGGATAAGGCGGAAGCAGTATTGCCAACGAATACGGAGTATACGGGTAATGATATTGGACGGATTACCAAAGGTGCGGCGATTGCCTTAAAAGCAAGGGTGTATTTATATGAAAACGACTGGGCCAATGTTGTAAAAGAATGCTCCAAATTAATAGGAACAACGGCTAATGGCACTTACAAATTATTTGACTCCTATAGCGGACTCTTCGATATAAACAATGAGAATAATAGTGAAGTGATACTTGGCTATGGATTTACACCAGAGCTTCGTACGCATGGCGAGATGATTGATATGGTACCAATTTCGGTAGGGGCACGCTTGAACGCTTTAGCACCAACGCAGGAACTGGTCAGTGATTACCTGATGCTCAATGGCAAGGATAAAAATGACAGCAAATCCGGATTTGATCCGGCAAATCCTTATAAGAACAGGGATCCAAGGCTTACTGCTACTGTCGTTTATGACGGGTATGAATGGACCAATCCGGATGGTAGTAAGAAAACCATTTATATAAAGCCGGGAACGGATCCTGATAAGAATGCACCTGATGAATACAAACCCGGTCAGGTATCTTCACCAACTGGTTATTATGTTCGAAAGTATTATGATCCCACGGCCAATAATTTTGCATCAGGACTGGATTTGATTGTTATTCGGTACGCAGATGTGCTACTCATGTATGCGGAGGCGAAAAATGAAATTGCCAAATTAAGCGCTGCCGACTGGAACACGACGATCAAAGCGATTCGCCAGCGGGCAGGATTCACCGATGCAGGTGCACTTGATTATAACACAGCATGGAGTCAGGCTGATCTGCGCCAGATGATTCGTAGAGAGCGCCGCATTGAACTCGCACTCGAAGGCACCCGGATATTTGATATCCGTCGTTGGAAAACCGCACAGACCGTTTTAAAGGGTTATGTACACGGAGCGCATTTTGGTCCCTCAGATGTGGACGGCGGATTTGTGCGGGTGAATGTAAGAACCTTTGATCCATCCAGACATTATTTATGGCCGGTTCCAAGAGGCGAACGCGAGCTAAATGCTAATCTAGATCAAAATTCAGGCTGGTAATACAGAAGATTTTCCTACTTCAAAAAATTATAAACTATTTTCAAATGAAACATATAAACCGATTATTCCTTTTCCTGTTAGGTGCCTTAGTATTTGTAGGCTGCAAAAAGGATGATGGCACCTTAAATACCCGGGTGAGTGCCGTTAAAACCATTTTCTCTCCGGCAGACAACTATACTGCTAACTTAAGTAACATATCGTCCGTTCTTTTTGAATGGGACCAGGCGCGTGCAGAAGATGGCGGGATTGTACTATACACCGTGGTTTTTGCAAAAGCTGATGGTAACTTCGACAAGCCATTATATACGATTAGTTCGGACGGAAATGGTTTGCAGAATAAAGCGACCCTTGATAAGTCAACGCTAAACAAAATTGGCAAATTGGCAGGACTTCAGTCCTTACAAAGTGGAGATTTTAAGTGGACCGTCTTTTCTTCAAAGGGAGTGAATGTGATGCCCGCTGATTCATCTCGGAAAATCACTATAATAAGACCTTCCGATTTTGATCACCAACCGGCACAGCTTTATTTAACAGGGTCTGCAACAGAAGGTGGAACTGATCTCGCCAAAGCCCTTAAAGTTAAGCAGATTGATGTCGATCATTATGAAATTTATACTTCCTTAAAGGCAGGTACATACCATTTTGTCGATAAAACCTCCGGATCTGAAATACACCAGTATTATATTGAAAATAATATGATACTAGAAGGTGATAAGGAATCCACTATAGAAGGCGGAGCGGCTAAGCCGTATCGTATTTCACTTGATTTAGGCGTAAAAACGACAAAATTGTTTGAAATTAAAGAATTAGGACTCTGGTTTGCGCCAAACAACAAGATCCAGTTCACCTTAAATTACGATAAAAACGGCACTTGGATCGCAAATAACGAACTGGTAACCTTTAAACAGGAAAGCTGGGGTGGTGATGAAAGATATAAATTCAGAATGCAGGTGAATGACGGTACAGCTGATGCTTATGAATGGTGGGGTAGTATCAATGGAGACAATAGCCGTGCCACCAGCTCATCTCCTGCTTCATATTTCTTCCTTTTGCCGGCACCTGCCAATCAATGGGATAATTGTTACAAGTTCCAGACCGAAGCAGATAAGGCGCATTGTGACTTTATGGTAAGCTTTTCTTCTGATATTGAAAATTATACGCATAAAGTAACTATTAAGTAGGCGGCTAATCAATTTAGAGGTAGTCATCCGTGTTAAATCTAAATGCGATGACTGCAACATGTATTAAAAACTTATAAAATGAAAAAGAATTGGTTGGTTTTAGCAGCTGTACTAATATCAGGGTATGCCTTTCAGGGATGTATAAAGGAATACGACTATGACTTTAGCATTAAAGACGGTATAAATCGATACGACATTAATTGGGCTGCTGCTGCGGATAGTAGTACAGGTTTTCTGATTAAGAATTTCTGGAATGGATCTGCTGGCTATTTCAATAAAAGTAATGTTGATCAGGGGTTTAATTATTGGCCGCAGGCACATGGACTGGATGTGCTGACGGATGCCTATCTCCGGACCCAGAAGGCGGAATATAAGGACATGTTTGATAAATGGTTTGACGGTGTTAACAAGAAAAATGGCAATAGCTTCCTCAATCATTTTTATGATGATATGGAATGGAATGGACTTGCAATTTTAAGGGTGTATGATGCTACAAACGCTGACAAATATAAGACGGCGGT
Organism: Arachidicoccus sp.; assembly: GCA_035497555.1. Classification (GTDB taxonomy): domain Bacteria; phylum Bacteroidota; class Bacteroidia; order Chitinophagales; family Chitinophagaceae; genus Arachidicoccus. The sequence continues at coordinate 6,122 of DATJDF010000568.1, forward strand.
TGGTAATATATGGACAGATATCAAAACAGGCTGGAATGATAACCAGGGCGGTGGTATCAGTTGGAATAAATCAACACCTGATTACAAGAATACACCAGCAAATGCACCTGCTAGTATTTTGGCTGCACGCCTTTATCAGAGGTTTAAAAATGAAGATGATTTAGTCTGGGCGAAGAAGATTTACGAGTGGTTGAAAAGCACACTTTATGATCCTTCAACTGGTTTTGTTTATGATGGAATCAATAGCCAGGGAGATGGAAAGAGAGACGATTGGCCTTTGACCTACAATCAAGGGACGATGATAGGCGCTGCGCTTGAGCTCTATCATATTACAAAAGAAAAAAGCTACCTGAATGATGCGATGCGTATTGCAGACAATACCTTAACCAGCGCTTCTCTCACTACTGCGGATCGGTTACTTAGAGATGAAGGCCAGGGGGATGGCGGATTATTCAAAGGAATATTTATTCGCTATTTTACGGAGCTCATACAAGAACCGGACCTGGAAGAGGCGGTGCGTAAAAGATATGTGGCATTTTTCAAACTTAACGCAGAGACTTTATGGTATGTCGGAGCGAACAAGGAGTTAGGACTTTATGGCACTTATTGGAGAACACCTGCAGGGACGACTACTGATTTAACCACTGAGGAAAGTGGTGCTATGCTAATGGAAGCGGCTGCTTTACTACATAGTAAAACTCTATTATAGTTTTAAATAATTTTTGATTTGCTTTTTGATCGTTTTGTATTTTTTATTTTGTGGAAAAATGGCGGCTTGGGCCGCCATTTTTTTTGAAAGTAAGCAATCGACGACGCTAAATAATATTAATACGCAGGAAGATGGGCGGGGCAAATAATTCGTCTAGATTGAATTTTAGCTGATTTTAATTGCGAAATATATTGTTTTTCTGCTTTGATAGCATTTAAAGATTAAAAGTAAACGAGTGATTAAAAGGCCGCTCCTAAAGTCTGGGGAATTGTTCTTTTTTAATTTTGAGGAATAGTTTTACCTTTGCCCCGTTTCAGCGGCATATTTATGCATTCCTTTATCAATTAATGACTGTTAAAAATAGAGGTACTGAAATTACAATAAAAAATTTACAATGTTTGGTCGCCCCTGCAGATCGTTATGGACTTATGTTGCATTAATAATTTTACTTTGTGCCTTTAGCGGTGTAAAGAAACTGCATTTACAGGTTGTATATATTGGTGACAGCATAACAGCAGGCACCGGTCTTAAGAACCCTGCGCAAACAGCGGCACCCGCATTGGCTACGGCTGATTTACGAAAGATGCCTTTGATTGAATCGGCAGCTTTTTTCAATTCAGGTAAAAGTGGTGCAACAACACTCGATTTTTTACCGGGAACCGCTTATTTTGAGACAGTAATTAAGGCTGCTGATCGTTTTTACGGACAACAGAAAATTATTGAGAATGCTGCCCAATCTGTTGATCTGTTGTTGTTTTCTATTATGCTTGGCACGAATGACAGTGCAATAGAAGGCACTCATGGGGCACCAGTGCCTCCAGATGCCTATATCCGGAACCTGAAAGTGATCATTGATAGCCTGCTCAGCAGATATCCCAAAGCCAAAGTGGTTATTCATACTGCTCCCTGGTATAGCGATCAGACCTACAATGGTGCTAAGTATCTGAAAGAAGGACGGGAAAGATTAATAAGCTATGGACCAAAGATAGATCTACTTCTGGCTAGTTATGAGAAAACGGTTCCTGGGCGTGTGTTTGCCGGAGACCGCAAAGCTTTTCATTATTTTGAAAAGCATTTTAAGAAATCCATGCGTCCTGAACAAGGGCATCAAGGCGTATTTTATTTACATCCGAATGGAAAAGGCGCCCGGAAATTGGGAGGGTTATGGGCGGACGCAATATATGAAGCCGTAGCCAAAACAGCATTTTAAATGTATTGGAACTAGTGAGCGCATAAATTAATGAATTTGGT
>DATJDF010000569.1:0-6088 GCA_035497555.1 Arachidicoccus sp.
TAGTATTTGTGAACCTACGCTTTTAGGGAATAATGGCGTGGTGCAGACCCCTACGATGATTTTTAAGATGGCAAGTGTCGACATGCCCGCTTTTTTGAATTTTGACCCGGCAGCAATGGATCGTATGATAAAGGAAGCAGATACGGCTGGTCATTACAGATTGCCCCGACATCATGTTTATTTATTCCCGTTGCCAAATGCCGGAGAAGTATTATGTAACATGACCCGGATTACCTATCCGGATGGTCGTATACCACTCGGAATTTGTTCAAAAGACCTGACTTTCGCGGAAATGGAGGGAAGGCGGCAGGCAAGGGAATATGCCCGGTTTCTTATAGATCAGATTCCTGCCTTTAAAGCGGCTTATTTGGTGGATACGGGGGTTCAGATAGGAATAAGGCAGACAAGATCAATAATAGGCAAAGGAACCCTTATGAATGCGGATGTCCTTCATGGCCGGAAATCAGCAGGTGCTATTACGCGTTCTGCGTGGCCAATTGAGTCACATGGGCTGGATGGAGTGGATATACGCTATTTGCTGGATGATTATTATGATATTCCTTTTGAAGTGCTTATTCCCCAAAATGCGGTCAACCTGTTGGTCGCTGGAAGATGTATTTCTGCAGAGCACGATGCACTCGCTTCTGCGAGAGTCACCGCTCAGTGTTTTGGAATGGGATATGCAGCGGGGGCCGCTTGCGGATTATTGATCAAAGAAAATATACCAGCCTATGAGTTGGATGGAAAGATGGTTGTGGATTGGATGAAGGTTAATACTTTAAAAAATGGTAATGAAAAATAAGTTGAGAAGTAATTTTGAAGAGGGCAGCACACGTTGGGCCGTTAGAAGAGCGCAATGGATTGCTATGGGGATAGCGGAAGGCGATTTTGATAAACCCAAAATTGCGATTGTGAATTCTTCATCGGGATTATCTGTTTGTTATCAACATTTAGATGAATTTTCAAAATTGGCGCAGGCCGCTGTTCGGGATGCCAACGGCCTGGCATTTGAAATTAATACCATCGCACCCTCAGATTTTATTACTTCGGCTGGTAAGAAAGCGAGATATCTGATGCCCACAAGAGATTTAATGGTAAATGATATAGAGGTTATGGTAGAAGGTGCCGTTTTAGATGGCGTTATCTTCCTTTCTTCCTGTGATAAAACGACTCCGGCGCATTTAATGGCTGCGGCAAGACTGAATATCCCTTCTATTGTGGTGCCTTGCGGCTATCAGCTAGGGGGACATTGTAACGGCAAAGATGTTGATATTGAAGAAGTATACAAAGGAGTGGGGGCGATGCTTACGGGCAGCATGTCCATAGATGAAATGAGAGAATGGACCCGGTGTGCGATTAAAGGGCCCGGCGTCTGCGCAGGTTTGGCCACCGCCAATTCCATGCACTGCATGGCAGAAGCATTGGGCATGGCGTTGTCTAAAACGACGCCTGTCCGGGCAGGTTCCGAAAGATTAAAAGAAATAATTAAAGCGGCAGGGCAAAAGATGATTGAGTTAGTTGAGCAGGATGTCAGGCCTAGAAGTATTTTGACCAAAGAAGCTTTTGAAAATGCAGTAAAGGTTGCGATTTCAATTGGTTGTTCAGTTAATACCGTTCGTCATCTGGCCGCTATTTCTGTTGAAGCCGGACTTGATATTGATATTGTGTCCATATTCGAAGAGCAGGCGGGGTGTTTACCACAAATAACACAGATTAGGCCGAACGGTCCGGACCGGATTGAACATTTTGACGCAGCCGGTGGAACCCACGCAATTTTACACCGATTAAAACCCCGCCTTGAATTAAATGTCCAAACGGTCATGAATACAAAACTATCTACTATTCTTGCAGAAGAAATTGCAATTGATGAAAAGTATATCCGTAAATTGGAGGAGCCGTTTCGTAATGAACCGGGATTAACAATTATCAGAGGGAATTTGGCACCTTCAGGTGCTATTGTAAAACTGTCGGGGATAGAAGGTTCGGATCGTTATTTCACTGGGCCGGCGCGCGTATATGAGGATGAAGACCGGGCGATGGAAGAATTATCCAGCGGGAATATACATTCAGGTGATATTGTTGTCTTACGTATGATGGGGCCGGTCGGCGGGCCTGGAACCGTTTTTGCCTGCAGTTTTATGGCTGCTCTCTCGGGAGCTGGCCTTGCGGATACGGTCGCAGTAGTGACCGATGGGGAACTCTCAGGGTTGAATAAAGGAATTACCATAGGGCAGGTGATGCCTGAGGCGGCTTGTGGTGGTCCTTTGGTTATTGTAGAAGAAGGGGAAACGATCAAAATTGACTTGACGAAACGCCGGATCGATCTGTTGATTCCCAAACAAACCTATGACGCGCGGTTAAAAAACTGGATACCTGTAGAAAGGCATTTGGAAAACAATTGGCTGAAATTTTATGCTGAGAACGTAATGCCTATTGAAAAGGGTGCCGTATTTGGAAAAAGAAATTAGAACCTTAACGATGAAGACAAAATCTCAAATCAAACCGGAAAGGGTGATCGTATTTTTTATAGATGGACTGCACTGGAAGGCACCCTATAATTTGAAGATGCCTCATTTCAATAGCCTGGTACAGCAGGGTGTGTATATTCCAAAATCTTATATGATTATTCCACATCATCCGACAGTAGGTGAATATGGACAATTACATACAACTTCTTTCCCGAATCCGGTACTGCAAGAAGGCACACTTTTTATACGCCCTGGCAATAAAATGCTACAGAATATGTTTGGGTCAGAGGAAATGACCTGCTTTATTGCCAACTCGACTGCCTACAACTCTGTTAGGAAGGGCTTTAACTTAAATGTTCACGACCCCTCTTTATCTGACCAGGAGGTCGTTGATCAAAGTATTGGACTGCTGCATGATTTTGATCTGAGGTATTCCAGAATCCATCTCCAGACCTCAGGTAATGAAGGGCGGTACTTGTCTTATACCACAAAGGATAAACCTTATTATAGAAATATTTGGGGTAAAGGATCTCCTTACGTAAAATCAGTAGAACAAGCCGACGAATTATTGGGTAGACTGATTGATTATCTTAAAAAATCAGGTAAATGGGGATCTACACTCCTGATTGTTACTTCCGATCATGGGCAGAGTGAAAAAGGCTGGCACCCTATCATTGAAGAGGATAGTTATACGACGCCACTGGTATTTTGTGGACCCTCTATTGCAAAAAATAAGCAGTTGGATTATTTTGAGCATACTGATTTAAGTGCAACGATTGCCGCCCTCATGGGAGTGAAGAAGCCAAATAATGATGGTGGGTCGGGCAACTTTATTAAAGCAGTTCAGGACGGCGCTCCTGTTAGCAGGTCCAAACCCCTGACCTATATAAAAATAATCAATAAACAGTTAAATGAATACAATTCGCTAAGGGCTAAGATGATGATTGCTGCTGAGAAGGACTCTTATTTTTCAAGTTTAATTAGCTTCCTGGAAAATGAGTTATTGACACCCGAACCATTCTATCATCAGGACAGATTTTTAGAATGGTATAAGGCGAAAACGACGGACAATTTGATTAGGGTGAATGATAATATCCTAAAACAAATGCATAAGGAATTATTCAATATTTGACAGGTTCTTTCTCAGACGCTGATTTAGGGAAGTCAATTTTACAGTCAATTAATATAACTAACCAAAAGAAATAGCATGAGTTTAAATGAAAAAAATTTGGATTCGCCAGGCAAAATCGGCAATTATCGCTGGGTAGTGGTCATCTTACTGTTCCTCGCCACTGTGATCAACTATATTGATAGACAGGTCATTGGATTGCTAAAGCCGACCTTGGAAGTGGAATTTAATTGGACGGAAACAGATTTTAGCAGGATTGTCATGGCTTTTTCTGCCGCTTACGCTGTAGGCCTGTTGATATTCGGTCGTCTGATTGACAAAATCGGGACTAAACTTGGTTATTCTATTTCCATCATTTTTTGGAGTGCCGCGGCAATGCTTCATTCATTGGTTAAAAGTACAACCGGATTCATTTTTGCCCGTGCATCCTTGGGCCTGGGAGAATCTGGAAATTTCCCGGCGGCTATTAAGGCTGTGGCGCAGTGGTTCCCCAAAAAAGAAAGAGCTTTTGCCACAGGCTTGTTTAATTCGGGTGCAAGCGTTGGTGCGGTCATCGCACCACTAATGGTGCCTTTAATCCTGAGTGCTTATGGATGGAAGGAAGCATTTCTAATTACGGGTGGTTTCGGTTTTGTCTGGCTGATATTGTGGCTGATTTTTTATGAGATTCCGGAGAAGAAAAAGAAACTTTCGGTTGCAGAATATAGGTACATCAACAGTGATGAAGTGGAAGGGGAAAATAGTACCGGAACATTAAGCTGGCGTAAGCTGCTGGGTATCAAACAGACTTGGGCTTTTATTCTGGGCAAATTTCTTACGGATCCCATATGGTGGTTCTTTCTTTTCTGGTTGCCCTCCTATTTTTCATCAACTTTTCATCTGGATCTCTCAAAACCAAGCCTGCAACTTGGTACCGTATACCTGGCAACGACCATCGGTAGTATAGGTGGAGGATACCTGTCCTCCATGTTGATCAAAAGAGGATGGCTGGTATTTAGAGCCAGGAAATGGGCCATGCTCATTGCTGCTTTATGTGTACTCCCTATCCTTTATGCACGATATGTAACAAATATTTGGTCAGCAGTGGGGCTTATTAGCCTTGCAGCTGCCGCGCATAATGCATGGAGTGCAAATATATTCACTATGGCCTCAGATATGTTTCCCAAAAAAACATTGAGCTCGGTCATTGGGATTGGCGGTATGGCTGGATCCGTAGGCGGCATTCTATTTCCAATGCTTATTGGCTACCTACTAGACTTATATAGGGCGAATGGTAATATCATTGCGGGTTATAATATTTTATTTATTATTTGTGGTTTTTCCTACTTGCTTGCATGGTTTATTATTCATTTACTAATACCTAAAATGCCGAAAGTCGAATTAAGGGGTCGTTGATGCTTAATCCAGGCGATATAGCAACAGCATAAACGGGAACAAATAGAAGTTGGTAATAGGTTATTTCGTAGAAAAGGAAGGATAATGGAACACAATGAGCACATCTTTCCAAACTCTTTGAAGTTATCAGATTCAGTTATTGGCTATGGGTGTGCTGATCGTTCTTGTCATTTATAAATGTAATTCTGCAAAAAATTAAAAGCCGTTGAAATCGGTTTGATGCGCCGTTTAATGCGTTTTCTGAATCTTATGCGAATAGGAGTATACAAGTGATAATAGTTGGCATCGGGCAAAATTGAAAGAACTATTTCTTTCAGATCCATTTTGAGATTTTTCAGTTGAAAAGTGTATGGGAACTGAGTAAATTACCTTAAAAAAGATTAGGGCAAATATTTTACTTTATTTAGCAAATTTAGAGGTTGACCGCTTCGTTTTTCATAACTATTTTTGGATAATAAATTAATAAAAAGTTTTTTTGATTTGTTGCGAATAATTGAATTAACTACTTGCTGACAATGGGTTTGGTTTATTAAAAGAGACTTGTGAAGCAAATGTGGCTTCATACTGAATTTCATTGAACAGATTTAAGCGTACTGATATTAATAATTATAATACTTCATCAGTTTTTTCATTTTTACTATTTTTTGTCGACTGTTATAGCGGTAACCCGTTAGAAGGCTTTTGCCTGATAAATGACAAGACGATGGCTTTGTAATATTTTTCCTTAACTAATTAGCTAAAACTTTAAAAAAAAGGCTATGATCCGAAATCAATGTTTTAAGAAATCACTGCTTTTCCTGTTTGGGATATTCTTTTGCTTTATTGCAGATGCGCAATCAATAAAAGGAAATGTGGTCGACGAGAATAGCCTCCCGCTGGTGGGCGTATCAGTTCATCTAGTGGGTAGTGCAAGAGGAGTCAATACAGATGCAGAAGGCGCATTTTCCATAAATGCACAGCAGGGTGAGGAACTGGAGCTAACCTTTATTGGATATGCCTCGGTTACACGAAAAATAGATAGTAGCTTTCTCTTTATCCGAATGGAGAGAACGACGAATAATGAATTGTCTGATGTCGTTGTTGTAGGTTATGGAAC
>DATJDF010000570.1:0-6025 GCA_035497555.1 Arachidicoccus sp.
GATCCGAAATATGGGTAGCTTAAAGGAGATTCCAGCTCGGTTAGATAATGATGCGTACCGGCCACTGTTTGAGATGGCCAGATTTTTAAACCTAAGTAAAAAAGACAGCGCTATGTATACGAGCGAATTCAAAAAACAGGAGACAGTCCGCCTTGAAAAGGTATTTTATGGAAAGGAAAGAGAGGCTATGGGCAAGTTAGAAGGCAAAAAAGAAGGTAAAAAAGAGAAAGCCGAAGAAATAGCACTTGGTTTTTATGAAAGTGGTATTGAAATTGCAACAATTGCAAATATCACGGGCGTACCTGCCAAACGTATTATTCAGTTAAGTATAGAAAAGGGAGACTGAACTAAGGTTGGATGTTCATAAATCATCTGGCATTGCAGGGGCACCACAAAATTTATCAATTATTGACAGCCCAAAAGTTACCGCGGAAGAAATCAATTATGGACTTTATTCACTATTTATCTGATATTAGAATTATAAATATAAACGGGAATTGGTCCATGGAAACAATGCCAAGCACTCAGGCAGAAATCTTCGCTAAATTGAAGCTACCTATTTCGTAGACGGCCGAGTTACAGTAAAATAAGCCGAAACTATCCAAAAGTTTATAATAAAGGTGTAATGGCATCCCGCTAAAATTATAAAGCGTTTTCCTGCGGATTTTATGTTTCAGATTGAACAAAATCTCGGGTGATCAATAAAAATGTAAGCCATTTTATTACCTTCGCGTCCTATTGAAATTCTTCAAAATTGCGATTGAATGCCTGAAGAATCCAATGACCGTGCTTTGTTGCTTAATCAGCTTTATGCATTGACAGAAATTATTGAAATACCTAAACTGTATTTGGTATTGCCATTTTCTTATCGCTAGTAGGCAAGCGCATGAATTCATAGATTCCGGTTTAAATTGGGATTTTTAGCTTTTTTTGACAAACATACTTATAGCATGATTGAAACAAATCGTATTGAATTTAAAAGAGAACTCAACTTCGATGTAGATATTGAAAAAGAAATTATTGCGTTTCTGAATTATCACGAAGGCGCAACACTGTATATAGGCATTGATAAGAGTGGCGAATACATTGGGGTAACCGATGCAGATAGTGACATGTTAAAGATCAAGGATCGTATTAAAAACAATGTTCAGCCGTCGGCCATGGGGTTATTTGATGTCGTACTGCATACATTTGAAAGTAAAAATATAATTAAAGTCACGGTTGTTTGTGGAAGTGAAAAGCCTTATTATAAGAAGAAATACGGAATGACAGAAAGGGGCTGTTTTATCCGTATTGGAACGGCAGCTGAACCGATGACACCTGCATTGATTGACAAATTATATGCGACTCGAACCCGAAATTCTATCGGAAAAATTATAGCTAATCGGCAGGACTTAACGTTTGAGCAACTTCGTATTTACTATGCAGAAAATGGGAAGCCACTCAACGACCAATTCAAAAAGACATTAGAATTGGTAACTGAAGAGGGTAAATATAATTATGCGGGCTATTTATTGGCGGATGAAAACAGCGTATCAATGAAAGTTGCCAAATACAGTGGAACAGATCGGGTGGATTTGATTGAAAATAATGAATATGGCTATTGTTCATTAATCAAGGCAACGAAACGGGTAATTGACAAAATAGAACTAGAGAATCGTACGACCACCCGAATTACCTATAAAGAGCGGATAGATCAAAGACTCTGGAATCTGGTAGCATTACGAGAAGCTATCATCAACTCAATCGTTCATAATGCTTTTGTCCGTGAAGTACCCCCTAAATTTGAAATTTTTGCAGATCGCATAGAAATTACGTCTGCAGGTTCATTGCCGGATGACATGACACCTGATGAGTTTTTCCAAGGCACCTCCATCCCAAAGAATCGTGAATTAATGCGTATATATAGGGATTTGGAACTCGTTGAACAGCTCGGTTCTGGCATTCCGCGGATTTTAAAATTCTACAGTAAGGAATGTTTCATTTTTATGCAAAATTTTACACGAATGGCTTTCCCTGCATCTGAGCCGGTCACCCAAAATGGGTTGGCAGATGGGTTGGTAGATAGGTTGGTAGATGGGTTGGTAGAAAGTCAAAAGCAAATAGTAGCGCTGATAAAAGCAAATCCTAAAATATCCAAGAAAATCATGGCCGAAAATATAGGTATTAGTAGTACGGCTATTGACAAAAATATAAATGCCCTGAGAGAGAAAAATATCATAAAACGAGTAGGTAGCGATAGAGCTGGATACTGGGAGTTGATTTAATGGAATACTTTTTATTCAGTGCTTTAACGGGCATCTGTTAATTTTATCTTTCAACGCTGTCGGAGTGGAGAAAAATAAAGGAAATACATATTTTCAAAATAGATTCTGTGTCTCGACCTATCTGCCTCAACCTCGGCCTCTACTTCTGCGATGAGGCCCCCCTGATGGCGCGGATTTGCCATTCAGATGGCGCAGGTTATAGGTAAAAGTCAGCAGAAAATACCTCTTGAAGACCTCAGTATGTGAACTTTGAATATAGTTATCTGAACGACTAAATGAAATCCCTTTACTCTGATTCAGTAAATCCGTAACAGATAAAGCAAGCTTTGCCGCATCCTTAAAGAGGGATTTAGCGCACCGCAGGTTTAATATAGTACTATTGTTTTGTTGTTCTTTAGGCAACCCGGCATACAAAGTATAGTGAAACTCTGCCGTAGATTCCCAGCCTGATTCAGTATACCAGGTGCCGTCAAATGAAAAACGTTGATCAAAATAATTGCCATTGGTCCGTTTACTCACGGAATAGCTTGTCAGATTATAAGTAGGTTGGGTAGAAAAGTTAACATCAAAAGTCTCTTTTAGATTTGTACGCCACCGAACGTTTTCTGATAAAGTGACCCTTGTTGTCTGATTTTTAATTTGGTCAATTAAATTAACTGAATGTTGATTAGAGACCCTTGTCTCCAAGTCCAGGTTGGATTTTATGAAGTCAACAGGCACTCCAAAATTCAGATAGGCGTTCATACTATAATTGCCATTAATGTTTACAGGCTGGGAATACTGCCCACCATTATCCAACCGTCGAATAGAATTCACTACACTATTGGTGGCTACTTCCATATCCATTTTTGCCGTTATGGATTTATTAGTTACGCTATCTCTTGTCCTGTATTCCAGGGAAAACTGATGATTAAATCTTTGCTTAAGATCCGGATTGCCTGCTCTAACATATAATGGATTTGAGTTGTCAACGATAGGCTGCATCTGGCTGATGCTTGGCTGACTTGTTCTTCCCTGGTACCTGATCAGAAATTGTCGCCATTTGCTATAATGGTATCTCAGGGAAGCTGTCGGGTAGAAGTTTACGTAATCTTGATTGATATTGGTGTTTTTGGTCCTGTTTTCACTATTGACACCTCCCCATTGAATACCTGAACCAAAGCTCAGGTTAACTTTGTCAGTATGGTATCTGTAATTTAAAGAACTGCGTGTCGATTTATACGCATTACCATAATAATTGGTCAGGGTCGTATCGATGGAAGTATAGTCCTGAGTAGCTTCATCAAAATTATAAGCTCTTTGATCCGACTCGCTTTTGGAATAGGCGGCATTTAGTTCTAATTGTAGCATACTATGGACACTGAGCGGTTCCGTGTAATCCAGGTTAGCCCGGTAAGACTGATTACTCGACTCATTAATGGACTGCCTTCTGGTTAGCTCCAGACTATCTATGCTGTAATCATAAAGGCTGGCATCATTTAAACGGTTCCCCTCACGATTGCCCTGGCTGAAATTAAGATCCAGGGAGATAGAGCGCCCTCTTTTTTTAAACCGGTGGTTATAGGTTGTCGCTACGGAAACATCTTCATGATTTCCACTAGAAGTATTCTCTCTGGTCGTTTTGCTTTTCTTGACTACATTGTCTAAATAAGCGCTATCTATACTGGTATTAGATGAACTTGAACTATGGTTATTGCCAAAATTGAACCTTGGCCGAACGTATAGCTCATTCAACGTATCGAATTTAGTCTCCCAGTCCAGCGAAAAATGGTGTTCAAGTTGATTATTTACAGAAGACTGCTGTGCATTTTTATTAAAGACTGTATCATTAGAATACAGATCCTGGCGCCAGGAAGTGGACTTCCTTACTGTTTTTGTTTCATCTAAGTTGTAGCTCCCGGAAATCTTGGTCTTTGTTCCGATGATATCCCTATAATTGGCACCTACTTCCGTCTTATGACTTTTCCCCGCCTCGGAGCCGTTGATGTTATTTACTTTTGCAACAAAAGACAATTGCTTTTCCTCCCCATATCTGAATGCCTTACCATCTACCCTGTAAAGCGGGTTATTTAAATTTAGCTCACCACTGCCAATTGCGACAGAGGGCCGGCCGAACCAGCCTTTAAATTTCCTCCTGGTAACGATATTAATCGTTTTGATCCGCCGGCCATCATCAAAACCTGTAAATTTACTCTGATCTGTCTGTGCATCATACACCTGGATTTTTTTGACCGCATCTGCAGGAAGGTTCTTGGTCGCCATCGCCGGATTATCTCCAAAAAACGGCTTTCCATTGACATAAACCTTGGTCACCTGCTCGCCGTCTGCCTGAACAGCGCCGTCTTTATCCACTTCCAGTCCGGACATCTTATTCAATAAATCACCCACTGTAGCATCCGGCTTTACAGCGTAGGCATCTGCATTAAATTCTGTCGTATCTCCATTCATCGTAACAGGCCGAACAGCGGTCACAGATACTGCGTCCATATCATTATAATAATCCGCTAAGAGAATGGAACCCATATCCACTGCTTTCTCATCTGAATCTATGGATAAATATTTTTGAAGCGGGCTGAAATTCTGGACCTCGATATCAAGTATATAAGTATCAGGTATCAATTTTGAAAATAGAAAATGACCCAGACTATCAGAAACCTGGTATTTCGCTGTTGCTGTATCACTGGCCCGCATCAATTTAATGGTTGCATTTGGAATTACTTCCAGACTGGAATCTTTTAGCTGACCGGTAAGGGTTATAGGTACCTCATTTTTTTGTTGTTGTGCCTGCAGGCTGCTAAAGGAGCAAATAACGAGTAAACAACAGAAAGAACAGAAGTATTGCATAGAGATACTTGTATTGCAACATCACCGTGGTAAGCTAACTGCCGATTTAAAAGCCAACCAGCGTTAAAGATACTTCCGGCAATAATTTAATTTTTTATAGTTTAATGGGACAGTTAATCCCAATCTGACGATCCTAAGTGCCCATTCCGTTAAACGTAGCCACGAATATGCTGCGGTTGCAATAGTTTGGTCCAGTACAACAATTTGGAACTCATTAGGAATAACACACGCTTGCTAATAGACTCTTAGATTAAATCTCTTAGTAAAAGTTTAATCCAATATAAAATGGTATCAATATGGGAAAAGTTGATAGAAATCTGCTGTAAGGTATATGCAGACCAGGTTGCAGGAATGTTTAGTTCCAATTATCGGGATCCCTATCTGTTACCGGATATTGCCCAATTAATATACAATATTGGCTCCGGGGTCAATTTGACCGGTTTCAGACTGTGATAAAGTATAGATATTGACAGAGGGCCAAACTGTAAAATATGCCCTCAAGTTTGATAGGAGCACTTAACAGAGCTCGGATTGGAGATCAAGGCTATGGCAAGCAAATCCGTTATCGTATTAGCTCCTCTCCTTGTCAGCCATCTTAGCTGCATTCTCTGCAACCTGTAAGGCTTCCACAAATTCATCGATTTCTCCACCGATTACCGCATCCAGGTTATAAGAAGTGAGTCCAATGCGGTGATCCGTTACCCGGCCCTGTGGCCAGTTATAAGTTCTTATTTTGGCACTTCGGTCACCGGTACTTACCAGCGTCTTACGTTGCCTTGAAATCTCATCTTCCTGTTTGCGCACCTGCTCTTCATAAAGTTTTGTACGCATCATATCCATTGCCTTCAACCGGTTTCCTAACTGGGTTCTTTCTGTCTGGCAGATAATAACTGTTCCTGTAGCCAGATGTGTCA
>DATJDF010000571.1:0-14689 GCA_035497555.1 Arachidicoccus sp.
GTTAATATGGAGGCAAAATTTTCCATTATATCCAATAATCCTAAATTAAATTGATCAACTGAAGTATCAGGACCAATGGTGACTATATTATTGGAGTCCTTGGTAACATTAAAAAGTTCCGCATTTGATAGATGTATTTCTTCCATTTGAATGATAGATTGAATTTTCTGCTGTAATGACTTTGCTTAGCAGAATAACTGGTTTGCAGGGTATATCTTTGAGTTTGTTATTTTTTGTTATAACTGACGTTGTCTATCACGATCTTGGCGATGATCTCAAGCATAATTTCTGATGTTCCGCCAATAATCGTTCCGGCCCGCACGTCTCTATATAGCCGGGCAATCTTATAATCCTCAGTATACCCATATCCACCGAAAAGTTGAAGGCATTGATGGACGATACTAATAGCCAGTTCATTCGCTTGTAATTTTGCAATGGAACAATCTTCGACGCCATATTCACCACTATTTTGCAAATCGCAGCATTGATTTACAAATGCCCTGGTTGTTTTAATATCGGCAACCATCTGTGCGATACGGTGACGGATAACCTGGAAATCCTGCAATTTTTTTCCAAATGCTTCTCTGGCGTTGATATACTCCATTGTGTATTGCAACGCTGATTCGGAGGTAGCGATACTGCTGATGGCCGCGGTGAGCCGTTCCAATTGCAAACCATCCATCAAATAACTAAAACCGGCCCCTTCTTCGCCTATTAGATTTGAAATGGGTACTTTGACATTGTCAAAGTACAGCTCTGCTGTATCAGAAGCGTGCCAGCCCATTTTGTCAATTTTATGGGCGCGTACGCCAGGCGCTTTCCTTTCGATCAGCATAAGGCTTATACCTTTACTGCGTCCACCCGGATCCGTCTTGACAGCGGTTATAAAAAAATCACCGTAAACTCCGTTGGTAATAAAAGTTTTTGAGCCATTAATGATGTAATGATCACCTTCGCGTATGGCAGTTGTCCGGATGTTTTGAACGTCCGATCCTGCTCCCGGTTCCGTTATGGCTATGGCACTGACCATGTCTCCCGCGATAACGGGTTTTAGATAGCGTTGTTTTAGATCTTCAGAGGCAAATTTTAGCAGGTAAGGAGCGGACATATATTGAATGACCAATGCGGAGATTGTGAAACCTCCCGAAAAGCAGTGAGACATTTCTTCACAAAATATCATTGAATAGTAAAAGTCCAGGTCGAGCCCACCGTATGCTTCAGGATAAATGAGCCCTAAAAAGCCCATGTCGCCCATCTTTTTCCATATGCCGCGGTCGATCTGCTGTTGTTTTTCCCATTGGTCGACATGGGGTAATACCTCTTTTTGTATAAAAGCACGTAAAGTTTCCCGGAAAATCTGGTGTTCGGGGGACAGTAGAGTAGCACGGATCATATATTTTTGAGTATTTATTTTGCAAAACTATCAAATGTTAGTTGAAAGTAGAGAAAATTAATGGAAAGGACCTCGATTTTGCTTTTTTTTTGGCCTTTTTAGTTAAAGTTATGAATTCTAAAACTTTAAGTATAATGTTCTTATGAAGATTTTGGAAAGAGTATGTTTTGGGGGAATTATATTCTTTCGGAAGAGGGTGACAGTCAGAAGCGCTACCAAGTTCGATAGATAGTTTGAGCTCTTTTTATTTTATGTGTATTGTGTTAAATATTTTGTACTCCAAAGCGAAGCAATCTCTCGGTATGGTGTCCAACCATCTTCGAAAAGTTGAAACTCGTTGCCTATCTTCTGTTGTAAGGTGGCTTTACAAAATTTACGGGTTACATTGGAGATTTTTCTGGAATTGTGATATATGTTGTATATTTAATGTATCAATTCTTAAAACCTGCTCATGTCTTCCTAATGTTAACTTCTATTATTACCAAGTAAAGTGAACGCTGCAATGCCAGCTAATATAACTTCTTTGCATTACTTGAAAGCTTATTGAAATTTTAGACTTTATGCTATCCACCAATAAATTAATATTAATTATAAATCAAACCTAAATTATACAATCATGGATTTTAAAGATCAAATTAAGCAGCTTGGAGATAGAGTCGACAAGCTAAAAGTCAATATTAATACCGAAGAAGCAACAAAGAATGCCTTTGTTATGCCTTTCATTCAATGTTTAGGGTACGACGTTTTTAATCCTTTAGAGGTTGTTCCTGAATTTATTTCAGATATTGGTATTAAAAAAGGCGAAAAGATTGATTACGCAATTATGAAGGATCATCAACCTTGTGTTTTAGTTGAATGCAAACACTGGAATCAAGATCTCAGCATTCATGATGGTCAGCTACTCAGATATTTCCATGTTTCGCCTGCCAAATTCAGTATATTAACCAATGGTGTAATTTACAAGTTTTATTCTGATTTAGTTACTCCCAACAGAATGGATGAGAAGCCATTTTTGGAATTTAATATTACTGAGATAAAAGATGGGCAAATTGAAGAATTGAAAAAGTTTCATAAAGCATATTTTGATGAAGAGGGTATAGCAAATACAGCGAGTGAATTAAAGTATATGAATGAATTGAAGATTTTAATTCAGAAAGAATTTAATGAACCAACCGGTGATTTTGTAAAACATTTTGCAAAACAGGTTTATCCCGGGGTCGTAACAGCAAAAATCCTTGAACAGTTTACTGCCTTATTGAAAAAATCTCTGCAACAGAATATTTCTGACAATATAACTGCACGTTTAAAGGTGGCCTTAGCAAAGGAGAATAAAGAGGAGGAAATTGCACAGGCAGCTGAAAATGATAAAAAGGCAGAGCAAAAGATTAATACCACTGATGCAGAGATACAAAGCTTTTTGATTATCAAGGCTATTCTTGCAAAAGTACTAGATGTTGAGCGGGTGGTATTTAGGGATTCTCAATCCTATTTTGCGATCCTATTGGATAATAATAATAGGAAGACCATTATTAGAATGTTCTTAAATTCTGACACCAACAAGTTTTTCTGTTTACTAGATGATAATAAAAAAGAAGTTCGATATAACATTGATAAAATTGATGAGTTATATAAGTACTCTGACGATATTTTAAAATCGGTAAATAAATATTTATAGTTAAAGATTAAAGACCAGAAATTGTAAATATTGAAAAATACGAGCGGCCCCGATATATTAACTTCATCTACATGCTATAACAAAAAACAATTGCCGTTAAATTACCGATAATTGGCCGTTTTGGATTTTAATTGGCCCCTAAAGGGCCGAGAAGCCGTTTTCAGTAGTCGGCAATTTAACATTCTATAGAGCTGTAACCACGATTTAATTATTTCAATTTAAATATTTCTTTCAATTCTTTATTACTCAAGTTACCGATCCAGTTCTCCCCAGTAGAAACCGTCAGGCCGGCCAGTGCCTTTTTAGACTGAATCATTTCATTGATTCGTTCCTCAAAGGTGTTTTTAGTAATAAAGCGGTGCACCATCACATTTTTGTTCTGCCCGATGCGGTAAGCACGGTCAGTCGCCTGCGCTTCAACTGCAGGATTCCACCAGAGATCATAATGAATGACATGGGAAGCCGCCGTCAGATTAAGACCGGTGCCAGCCGCCTTCAGAGAAAGAATAAAGATTTTATCAGCCGGATTCTGCTGAAAACCCTCAATCATGGCATTTCGTTGCTTCAGAGAACAACCACCATGGTAAAATAACGGCATATCCCCATAGCGTTCCGTAATAAAATGCTCCAAAAGCCGACCCATTTCCGCAAATTGGGTGAAGATCAGCACTTTTTCACCACTTTCTACAATGGAATCTAATTTATCAAATAGCAAATCTAACTTCCCGCTTAATGTATTATTCAGGACATTGTTTTTAAGAAATTGAGACGGGTGATTGCAGATCTGTTTTAAAGCCAGTATTAACTGCAACACCAGACCACGACGAACAAAAAGTCCCTTTTTGTCAGCCGCATCGATGGCCTCGATCTCTTTCATAGCCTCCTGCAGCGTACTTTCGTAGAGACTCGCCTGTTCTCCCACCAAGTTTGCAAAACAATCCATTTCAATTTTGTCGGGCAAATCGCTGATAATCTTTTTATCCGTTTTTAACCGGCGCATCATAAAAGGAGCTGTGACCTTTCTTAGTTTTAAAGCAACAGATTCATCGTTAAATGTTTCAATCGGTCTGCCAAAAGTTTCCTGGAATTCCTTTAGGCTGCCAAGTATGCCCCTGTTACTAAAATCAAGAATTGACCAAAGCTCGCTCAGTCTGTTTTCCACCGGCGTTCCACTCATTGCAATATAATTATCCGCCGGGATGCTTTTGATGGCTTTGGCTTGTCGGGTGTCCTGATTTTTGATATTCTGTGCTTCGTCAATGACCAAAGAATGCCAGGGCATTTTTTTAAGTCGGGTAGCTTCCCTTCGGATGACGCCATAGGAGGTCAATAGAATATCAAATCCTTTTTCTATTAGCCGGTTGCTGCCATGGAACAATTGTGTCTGAAGACTAGGCGCAAATTTTTCAATCTCTGCTATCCAATTGGTAAGGACACCCGTTGGTGCGACAATCAGTACTTTTTTATCCTTTAAATAACCCTCCTCTTTATGTTTCAGTAGAGTAGTGATTACCTGCAAAGTTTTCCCTAGCCCCATATCATCTGCAATTACAGATCCAAATCCGATTTTAGCATTCCGGTACATCCAGGAAAAGCCACGCCTCTGATAAGGGCGCAAATCTGCGCGTAGCAACTTGGGAAGGCTTACTTCCTCTGTCTGTGTGATTTTCTTAATTATTTGCGTAACCTCCTTGGTGATACTAATGTCTGCTCCTAAGTAATCGCCGCTCAGGGCGGTTCTTAGTAGTTCAAATGAAGACAGATCTCTTGATTGATTAAAATGAGCATGCAGTTTCTGTAAATCTTCTTTATTAACATAGATGTATTGGGATTTATATTTAATGAGGCCATCTGATTTCTTCAATAGTTTTTTAAAATCAGCCTCATTCAATATGGAGTTCCCAATTGCTATTTGCCAGTCAAAATCCAGCAACTGATCCAGTTTAAGGTAGCTTGCACCCGGATTGGCTTTTATTTTGACAGAGGCCTTCGGCTTTAAGATAGCCTGCAGGGACTTAGGTAGTAAAATGTCAATATTCAACAGTTGAATAACAGGGACCATCTGCATCAAGAAATGAGTAAAGGTCTCATTATTCATTAATAAAGATGTGGCCCCGTTCGCATTAATATGTGCGTCCAGGCCCGTTATAAAATGGCTCAACAAGGAAAGAGATTTCAGTACCTCAAATTTGATCTTTTCATATTTCTTATCCTGCAGTACCAGTTGGAGGCTAACAGGTGTTGAAGCGCCTTTATCCTCCAAAATGACGTCAATGTCAATTAAAAATGATTCATCTTGCGGCCTCTCCTCTACAATAATTTGAGGAATGTATTTGCCATGAGAAAGATAATACCGCTGTAGCCAGGTCTGAATACCGCCGCTTATAGCTTCCTCGCCAGGACGATTGAATGCATGTTTCTGCCCGAAGAAAAATAAGTTAGTGAAAAGATCTTCCCCGTTTCTGGCACTAAGAATTCTTACAAAGGCCGAAAGAAAAAGAGATAGAAGGTTGACTTCGACATCTTGGCTGATTGGCTGCTCTGCCGTATTTCCCTCCCAGACAAAAATATCGGGTGGAAGCATGGAAGCAAACTCAAAGGTCAATTCACGCACCTGTTTGCTCAGCATAGCGGGTAGCCACCTAATAACATAATTATCCTGACCATCTAAAAGTATCTGTGGCACAATGGCTCCTTTAGCCAAAAGCTGAAAGCAAAAATGGATAGCATGATATAATGTGGCGGTAGAGGATTGATAGTCGTATATGGTAGCAGGAGGTATAGCCAGCATCACTGCTGTAAACGATTCAAAATCAATTTCTTTCTGGTCCATCAATATACGCCACTCAAGCCTGTTATTGGTATGAAGATAAACCTTGCTATGTCTTCCGATACCAGGTGTTTCTGAGGCAGTAACTATCCCAGAAAATTTATCAAATACTATTTTACCAGATAGTAGTTTCTCTGCATTACTTGCTACCACTTTAAGGTGCTGTCTGTATTTATCCTTAAAATTGGCCGTGCCTTGATAAAAAGCGGGTGCATCAGTAAGTAGTGCAATTAAAGATTCATGAATAGGGGTCAGCATTCCGTACTTTAATTTCAGGTAACTGTTCTCTGTTTCATAAGTTGATTTCGTGATCTTTTTCGCGCTATTGCTAAGACAATAGCTTTCATAAGTGGGGATGGCTGCATGCTGCTCAGAAATAAAAATGCCTCTTTTATTCAGTGCTTCCAGCAAATCTACGTCATGCAAGTTAAAGACAAGAAAGGGGTTATTATCGATTTCAGCGCAAATCTTATAGATAACTGCAGCAAGATGCTTACAAGGCACTGCCCAGTCTGGGCAGCTGCATTTCATCGACAGGTCTCGCCATTCGGATGGGAAAACCTTCAAATCAGCCTTTTGAGCTAGTTCAAGCACCAATGGGTCAAGTTCTCTGTTGAGGAGTTTAGAAATTACACCAGGGTGCCTACTAAGGGTGTCTAAAAAAGTGGATAATTTGGCCCCTGAAAATACAGGCAAAATAATAGAAACTGCATACGGTTTTGGACGGCTACCGCTAACCAACGCATCAATCTTATTGCCATTTATGGTTATTTTTTGTACTGCTCCCCGACGAGCATAGCTACTTCCGCGAGGAAGCCGATTACTAAAATCAATATTATTCAGGGAATACAGCCACTGTTCTCCCCACCAAGTCTTACCAAAATGCTTTGTCAAAAGAAATCAAATTGAAGGAACCAATTACATAGTAATAATTGGTTCTAGTTAGAAATTGGTGTAAATATACAGCTAACGGAGGGGATTTTGAAATTACCCTAACCATAATGTAAGGTAATTCCGGGATAGTAAGTGAACTTGGAATTGATTTATAATTCACCGTATTTAAAGTCTAAAAGCTCCGCTAATTTCATATCAATTCCCTTAGCAATTGCCTTTAAAATAGAAAGTGTAGGACTGTGTTCCGCATTTATTACCCGGTAGACTGCTTTAGTCTCAATTTCACCTCGGGCAGCAACCGTTTCTGGAGTAAGTTTTCTCTCCTTAATCAGTTCAAGTAAATGTTTGCCAAATGCCTGATGAAACGATAAATCTTTTGCTTTCACGCATTGAAGATCAGTATACTTGACATTATGACATTGTCATATTTGACAATTTGAGGTTTTAATTATTTGTTAGCAAGCAATATGGGTTATACTCGAAATAATTGTACCCGTATTACATTGAAATTATAGAGCATCCTAATAATGCAATAAATTAATTCAGCTTTTTTCTTAGCTTTCGAGAAATCACGAAAATGACTGCCGAATGAAAATCTTTTCGCAATTTGCGCCTTTGCCAAGTATGAATATTTCACATTACAAACAAGTATAACGTCATCTCATCTGGAATCCTGAACAGAATCTTCAAAAGCCTTGACAGTTTGGGGAAATTTTCCCCAAACTGTGCAGACTTAACCTTAATTCAACTTCAATTATTATAGTGAACTTTTCTTTGTTTGTAAAAAAATCGGGTGTGCAAATTCTCAGCCTATCTGACAGAAAGGCCTTGCACTCTACTCAAATACAAGGAGGTTATATAGTGATCTTTTAAATAATATTATGTCAGTTTGAACCA
This sequence comes from Arachidicoccus sp., assembly GCA_035497555.1. Taxonomy (GTDB): domain Bacteria; phylum Bacteroidota; class Bacteroidia; order Chitinophagales; family Chitinophagaceae; genus Arachidicoccus. Next base: position 7,690 of record DATJDF010000571.1, read on the forward strand.
TAATCAATTTTCAGGAGTGACCTTAGGCGTGAATGTCCTCAAAGGAAAGGCATTGAATTTGCCTCTCAACTCTTGTAACCTTTGATCAAAAATATACTAAATAAGAATTCTAAAAACAACAAATTATGCCAACCGCAAAAACATCCAGCCCCAAAACCGGAAAAATGGAAAATAGTGAATTTCATAAATTTTTTGTAGATGAACTAAAAGATATTTATTGGGCTGAAAAACATTTGGCAACGGCGTTGCCCAAAATGAAAAAGGCGTCTACCAGTGAAAAATTGGTCTCCGCTTTCGAAAAACACACAGCAGAAACGAAAACCCATGTAGAGACATTGGAAAAGGTGTTTTCCTTATTGGAAGAAAAAGCAGTCGCCAAGAAATGTGATGCAATGGAAGGGCTTCTCGCCGAAGCCAAGAGCATTATGGAAGACACAGAAAAGGAAACAATGACGAGGGATGCAGGTTTAATCCTTGCTGCTCAAAAAGTAGAACACTACGAAATAGCCACTTACGGTACGCTCATAGCATTTGCAACGAGTATGGGACATACCGATGTTGCTAATTTACTTCAAAATACGCTCAGCCAGGAAAAGGCAACCGATGTAGCGCTAACGAAGATAGCTGTGAATTCTGTTAATGAACAGGCTGTAGCCGAATAGGACAAGTAATCGCTTTTTGTTGATACCCAGAATATAGCCCCTCTAGTGGACCTGCTTCCTTCACCGAGGGGCCTATACAGTATTGAAGCCTACATCAACTGGGTCTATAATTTTTAAATGTTTGGGGATAATTTATTAATATGCTTTTAGACATGGGTTTATGAGTATTAAATTTAAACTTTATCCTATTATGACTAGAAATTCAGATCAGGATCTGTTCACACTAAGGTCGATTTTGGAAAGCCTGGAAGAAGCGATTATTACTCATGACATGGCGGACAAGATTCTTAATAGTAATCAGCTGGCAGAGCAAATGTTCGATTTAAGCCGTACTGAACTTTATGGAATGAGTATTTACAATTTGATTCCCCTTCCCCTTCATGATGAATACAAAGAAATTTTGAAAAGACGCTTAGATTCAGGCAGCGTTTCACATCTTAAAACCATTCGATTAACTGCAAATGGTAAATCCCTTGCAGTTTCCCTTACGATTTCGGCTATAAAGGATGACAACGGAAAAATTATTGGCGTTTCTCAGATAATCCGGGAATGTGATGCGGAAAGAGCGTTCGAAGAAAAGCAAAGTATACTGGCAGCAATTATAGAAGATTCGGAAGATGCGATCATAAGCAAGACGCTACAGGGGTATATAACGAGTTGGAATAAAGGTGCGGAGCAAATATTTGGTTATACTAAAGAAGAAGTTATTGGTAAACACATTAATCTTTTGATACCATCTGAAAGAGTGCGTGAAGAAGACATGATTCTTAACCGTATTCGTGAGGGTAATAAGATGACTCATTTCGAGACGATTCGTTTAACCAAGTCGGGTAATGAGATTCCGATCTCGCTTACCGCGTCTCCTGTCAAGGACAAGAGGGGACAGATCATGGGAATTTCTAAAATCGCAAGAAATATAAGCTATAAAAAAATTTCAGAAGAGCGACAGGCTATTTTGGCAGCCATCGTGGAGAATTCTGATGATGCCATCATCAGTAAGACTGTTGACGGTTTAATTACAAGTTGGAATAGAGGCGCTGAGAAAATCTTTGGGTACAAGGAGCAAGAGGTAATTGGACAAAACATATCGATTATTATTCCGTCTGATCGCATAGACGAAGAGACGGTAATTCTTAAAAATATTCGGAGCGGTGTTACTGTCGATCACTTTCAGACGGTTCGTTTAAGAAAAGGTGGAATGCCTTTAGATATATCACTAAGCGTTTCTCCTATAAAGGACAGTGCGGGTAGAATAATTGGGGCGTCTAAAATTGCCAGGGACATAACTTTTGAAAAACTGGCTCAGTCAATTCTTAAGGAGCGAAACAAAAGAAAAGATGAATTTATAGCGATGGCCTCTCATGAATTGAAGACCCCTCTGACTTCCATGAGTGGTTATCTGCAACTCCTGGAGATAAAGGTGCCGGACGAAGACAAAGTGTTTGTAAAAAGGATCATCAGACAACAGGAGAGGCTGAATAACCTTTTTAATGACCTTTTTGACATATCGAAGATACAGGCTGGCAAGTTGAAATTTTCTTTTGAAAATTTTGATATGACACAATTAATATTAGAAGTTATAGATTCCTTCCGGAATGCAAATCCCGATTTTCGTTTTCAGGTTGATTTGCAGGAAAATTTGTTGATCGAAGGGGATAGTATACGGCTGGAGCAAGTGATTACAAATTTACTTGCCAATGCTGTCAAATATTCGCCAAATGGAGGTAACGTAGAAGTACGCGCAACAATTCATGCAGAAGAACTCATTTTTTCTATCCGGGACCAAGGTTTAGGAATAGCGTCAGAACACCTCAGGGAGATATTCAATCAATATTATCGCGCGGAGCAAATAGATACGAAGATTGCCGGTCTAGGTCTTGGGCTTTATATAAGCAAAGAGATCATAGAGCGGCATGGAGGTAGAATCTGGGCTGAAAGCTCGTTGGGAGAAGGGTCGAAATTTACAGTGATTCTACCCACTAGTCAGAAATGAATAATCAGAAAGAAGCATAATGGTTCAAAAAACAGTTTTTATCGTTGAAGATGATCCGGATATTCAGGAAGTGATTTCCCTTATACTTTACGGTAAAGGCTATGATATCAATACCTGCGGTACCGCTGGTGATTTGAAAAAGGAGATGAACATTCAACTACCGGATTTAATTGTGTTAGATGTTCGATTACCGGATGGTAATGGCATAGAAATCTGCAACGAAATCAAAAAGGATCCCAAAACCAGCGAAATTCCCATTATCCTTATGTCTGCAAATAAGTATGAAAGAGCCGAAACCAGCTGTGCCAATGGATTTATCAGTAAGCCCTTTAATATTGGTACGTTTAAAGACAAGGTCGAAAAATTACTTCTTAGGTAGCCTCAATCACCGAAAAACAGCACGGTATCAATTTTGACAACCTGTGCTGTTCAGTTTTCTTTAAGGATTTCTCTCAAATTCAGAAGTATTATTCATTTTGAACCGGGGTGAAGATGGCAGAAAAGCCGCCGCCAGGCGCCATTGGAACAGATAGAGACGTACTAGCATCTACTGATTTATGAACAAGCTTGTAATCTTCAGCTGCTCTGTCCGCATTTATGCCGTCTTTCAGCAGTTCCATCTGGTATTTTCCTTTGCCTAAGAAGTCCAGCTTTACCGGATGGTTGAACGGATCCCAGTTGGTAATGCCACCCAAATACCAAAGATTGCCTTTCCTTCTTGCCAGGATTACCGCTTTGCCTGCATCTGCATATAATACCCGTAAGTCATCCCAGGTGGTCGGGAACTTTGAAAGATAGGTGGTATAATCCTTCTCTTTTAGATAGTTCGAAGGGTTGTCTGCTAACATCTGAAGCGGACTTTCAAAAAGTACATACAAGGCCGTTTGGTGTGCTCTCGTACCCATACTCATAGGCTGACTGAACGCCGGAAAGAAATTCTTCTTGACTACATTATGCATAGCACCGGGTGTATAGTCCATGGGGCCCGCCACCATTCTTGTAAATGGCAAGGTGACGTCATGGCCAGGTGTAATAGTAGATTCCCATTTGTCATTTTCTAAACCATGTACACTTTCAAAAGAGATCACATTAGGGTAAGTACGCTCCAGACCTGTTGGTTTATATGCCCCGTGGAAATCTACCATAAGGTGCCTGTCGGCACAAGCTATTGCCGTGCGCGTATAAAAGTTAACCATATATTGTTCAGCCCTGGCCATGAAGTCAACTTTAATCCCCTTAACACCCCAACTTTTATATAGATCCAGAATTTTGTTCATGTCTTTGTCGAGTGGATTCCAGAGCACCCAGAGGATTACGCCGACATGTTTCTTTTTTGCATATTCCACCAGCATGGGCACATCAATCTGGGGATTAGGATGCGTTAGATCAAGTGTACTTTTCGTCCAGCCTTCATCAAGAAGAATATAATCAAGACCAAATTCGGAAGCAAAATCAATATAATACTTGTAGGTATCATTATTGATGCCCGATTTAAAATCGACTCCGGTAATATTATTGTCATTCCACCAGTCCCATGCGACCTTGCCCGGATGTATCCAGTCTGTCTGCGCTATTTTGGAAGGCGTAGCCAACTGGTAAACCAGTGTATTTCGAAGTACGGATGCATCATCCTCATTAATCATCCAAAGGCGCCATGGGAATTCCCGGGTCCCTTTAGTTTCCGCTATGTAGTCCGCTTTTTTGAGAATTTTTATGGATCGATCTCCCACTTGCTGCTGACTTTCAATCACTAGAGGGAATACCGCGTTCAACTGATCACTCTTTTGTATAAACAGGTTAGGGTAATCAAACAGATCGGATTCCGTGAAAATAACCTTTGCGTCATTTTGTGCTGTAAGATACAAAGGCAACCCCACCGCAGTACTGTCTATATCTGTATAATTTATATTTTTGAAGAGATATTCAAAATGTGACAAGAAAGAATTGTCATGTTTTTCTGCCTCGTAGGGCCAGATGGTATTATGTGCATTGAACACATTAAATGACATTCCTTCCGCTTTTACTTTAATTTTTGGCTTATCCAGCCGGCTTACAAACCGGTAGGCAACCCCATTGTCATATGCCCTGAAAATGATACTATAATCACCTTTAAAGGTGAGTTCTAACTGATTATAGTTGTCGTGAATTTCCTTGAACTTAGTAGGAATGTCAACATCGATCATCTTGTCGATCTCGCGGCGGTCTTCGCGGATGATGACGGGGTTCACACCTAGACTCGTGGCCTCTAAAACCAGTTTTAAATGCTGAACGGCTAAAATGGCAGATTGGTTATTGGTGACTTTAAAACCAATGCCCTGATCACAGGTAATAGTAATAACATTATGACCGTTTGGGGAGGCGAGCTTGTAATCCTTAGCCAGTAGCAAGTTTGGGCAGACGGTCAGTAAAAGCCAAAAGGCCTTTTGAATGATCGCTTTAGACTTCTTCATTTAAAATAAAATTTTTGTGGTTGATAAAAATAATATTAAACTTTCAAATTATAATCACCACAGGTTCAAAAACGATTAATTGGTCAAATTTGGATAATAATCGGTTCATTATTGACTACTCGCGGTTTGTTGGATCAGGATGCGCGCGCTCGTAGTGCCAGGTGTGACCATTTTGTAACAAACTGGGTGATCGGAACAAAGACCATAATAATAAGACATGGATTGCTAAGTAATTACCAGCCTTCTAAGGCCAATAAGATACATACTGTTGAGCGGCAGTACTGCATAAGGCAGGTTATATTATGAATATTGTGTATCTTGCAGTCAATCAGACATCTAGGATGAAAAAATTAATTGCCGTTCTTTGCATTTTATGGTGCACTTTACCTGTCTTTGCCCAAAAGAATGATTTTTTGCTGCATGATATCCGGTTGCCAGACCAATTTAGCCAGCAGATTTTTTCTTGCCTGGAACAAGATCAATCCGGGTTGCTATGGTTTGTTACCAGTAATGGGCTCTACCGTTATGACGGAAGCGATGTAATACATCTGGATCCGGAAAGTAAACCCTCGATTCCTCATACAGACATAAATACACTGTTCGCGGACAAGGAACATAATTTGTGGATAGGTGCAAAAGATGGCCTGACGCGTTTAGACCTTAAAACCTGGGTTTCCGCTGAGGTTAAATCAAAACCGGGCATGCAAGCACCAAGTCTTTATTTCAGGACCCTTGCCGAGGATAGGCGTGGCAATATCTACGCGGGAACAAAGGACGGAAAGGTATTCAGGGTGATCAACGATAGCCTGATACTGCTATTAGACATCAATCAGTCGCTTCCTGATCTGTATGATTTGCCAAATATTACATTTATACAAGAACCCTATCCAAATCAACTTTGGATTGGCACATCTGCAGGTAAGCTAGTTCGCATTAGTGTAAAACCTGACGGAAGCTATTGTGCGCCAAAGTATTATGGCCTTGATAAATTTAAAGGTGAACAGATAGCTTCAGCAATCTTCAGTACCTCGGGAAAATGTCTAATGGATGTCTCGGCACATGGCCTGTATACGCTTAATACCCAAACCGGAACCTTCGAAAAAGTTAAGGGCAAATATGGAGACCTTGGGAGAAATGGCCAGGTCTTTTTAGCGCCACTGAATAAAGATGAGACGCTAATGTTGACCAATACCCCCGCAATTGGAAAGAGTAAGCTATTGATTTATAGTTTTGCAAAGGATACTATCAATGAGCAGGAGCTTCATTTTCCCGATTATTTGAAGGATAATCATATAGTAAGATTTAGTCATGCCGGCTCTATGATTCTGCTATCTCTTAATGCGCATATAATGGAGTTGGCACCTTCACAAAGCCCGTTTAGAGCCCTTATGGCGGAACCTAAATCGCTAAACAGCATACGGGCAATTTATAAGCAGCCTGGCGGAAATCTGTATGCGGGATCCTATAAAGACGGCTTTGTAAGGCTGAATGAAAAAAATGGAGTGAAAGAGGTTATAGCAAGAAAATATGTATACAGTATCCTCCATTGGGATAAAGATACCTTACTGCTCAGTACGGAAGGTGATGGCCTTTTATGGTATGAGCCTCAGAAAAACAGATTGACGAAGCTTAATATACCTATAAATCAGACAGATGGGGCTCCAATGGGGAAATTTATTACCTTTTTACTCCGGAAAAGTGATCAAGAGATTCTGGTTGGTACTTATGAAAGGTTATATATTGTAAATCCCTATAAAAGAAGCGCTCGCGTAATCCGAAATGACCGACTATCTAAAACCCGGATTCTAAGTCTCATACAACAAGGGGAAAATTATCTTATCGCTACAGAAAATGGGATACTCAGATGGAATAGCAGAACAGATTCGGTGGGTAAT
>DATJDF010000572.1:0-7567 GCA_035497555.1 Arachidicoccus sp.
CCATTTATTCCTAGTTCTTCAGGTTTTGCCAAAATGCCAAAAGGCTGGCTGGGCTCCTGGCCTGACAATAAGCCCGCAGGCGTTTATAGCGGTGGTCCTTACAGCTGGAAAGACCCGAAGTATTATTACAGTCTGGCAGACACGGCCAAGGACTGGCTTTTCAAAGATGAAACGGGTATACCTTCCCAACCACCACTGAATACATTAAAAAAGGTGATTCCGGGTATGGTATGGGATACCACACTTCCATTTCCTTTCAATAATACCTGGGGCTACCATGACGCCTGTACTGGTGCCGGGATGTATGATAAATACTACGAAGATATGGTAGACAGATATGGTCAACCTATGGATATTGATAGTTTTTCCAATAAAATGCAATTGATGAATGCAACGGGTTATCAGGGCATTTTTGAGGCTGCGAATGCCAGGATCAGTGACAATGGAGGCGTAATGCTCTGGAAATTGAATGCGGCTTTGCCAAGTGTTATCTGGCAGATTTATGATTGGTACCTGCTGCCCAATGCAGGTTATTACTATATGAAGAAAGCTTGTGAACCCATTCATATTCAGTTCAATCAGGATGACTCCACGGTGGCAGTGATTAACCGGAGCAGGTATGCTCAAAATGGACTGAAGGCTACTGCGACCCTGTTTGATATAAATGGGCGGCAGGTGGATCAGGCCACAGGCGCGGTCAAATCAGTAAAGGGTGATCACGCGGCCAGTGCGCTTTCCTTGAAATCAGCGCTGCAAAAACAAAAGGGATTTGTCTTTATTGCGCTTCACCTGGAAGGCAAGGCGGGTGAAACGCTATCTGATAATATCTATTGGACAGCACCTGGAAATGACTACAAGTCACTGAATAAAATGTCCGGTTCAAGCCTGCAGGTAATTGATATGCAGAAAAAGGCCTCCGGTGGTAGCGTTGAATTAAGTTTCAAACTAAGCAATACAGGGGATCAAATTGCCTTTTTTACCAGACTGCAAGTAATGGAAAATGGAGAAGAATTACTTCCTACCATCTGGTCAGATAATTATGTTTCTGTTTTACCGGGTAAGACCCAGACCGTTAGCCTGTCCTATGATGAACCAGCTGCTGATACGGCTGATTTGGAATTGCTGGTGACCGGATGGAACACACCCAGGCAGGTCATTCAATTAAAGGATATAAAATAGACGCATTTACTACAGCCTGACCTATCCCAAAAGCGGGTGCTTATTCCATTGAAATAAGCACCCGCTTTTTCCTTGGTTCAATGGAGAATTTTTGAAAGGTAACCGCTCAGGATCGCTAATAATAAACTACCTATAAAAATAGAGAAAGGGAGTATCGCTTTTGTAAATCCGATATCAGCCCATATGGCGAGGGTCGTAACAAGACAGATAATCGTTACCCGAATCAGAATTAACTGAAGCAGACGAAGAAACATTTTAGGATGGTGGCGAATCATAATAAGTGGCATATAGGTGAACAACGTTTGAGTGTATAAGAAATGGACAAAAAACGCTTCGGAACCTCTCTCTGCTCTATGTCAAATTTCTTCTCTCTGAACAAAGTAAAGTCACCTGACTACCAACCCTATGGCAGTCCCTTCAAAATTTTTAATATTTTTTATTCTTCTCTGCCCCGCCTCAAATCCTTTTTCTCCCCGACCAAAAAAAAGATTTTCTCTGCGGGTAAAATATTAATTTAACCACTTAAATATATGATATGCAATTATTTGTATTTTAACTAAATCCGGCTTTTTGCAGGATTTCTATGATATTCGGGTAGGTGTCTTTCATATAACCTGCTATCTGTGCTCTGTCCGCCCAGAGTATCTGCTCAATATCTTCTTCTTTTTGCGGTATTAATGCCTGCTGCCCCGGAGCCTGCATGGCGAACCAGTGGGTTTCTTTAGTAACATCAGCCCCACGCCATTTATCATGATAGTCATGATAGGTAATCCCTGTCTTTGAACCTATTTGTAATATTTGTAAGCCCGTTTCCTCCTGTACTTCTCTTAAAGCGCAGGCTTCTATCGTTTCTCCTTCATCCAATTTGCCTTTGGGCAGATCCCAGCAGCCTCTTCTGAATATTACCAGCAGTTGCCCTTTAGCATTAGTCACCAGGCCACCTGCAGCGATTATTAATGGTTTTTCCATGAACCTTTATTTTATGTTTTGTTGAAGGACTAAATTTAGGAATTATGGCCTAACAAGGCAATATTATTTTACCTTCGTAAAAATTTTTAATGATTTATGGCGATGACTAACGAAAAAGTGATAGCGGAGAAATTACTACAGGCGGGTGCTGTTAAACTGAGCCCTGAAAATCCGTTCACATGGGCCAGCGGCTGGAAGAGTCCGATTTACTGTGATAACCGCAAATTATTATCATTTCCTTATACAAGAGATTTCATTAAGAGTGAGTTATCTAACCTCGTGTTTGAAGCATACCCGGAAGCAGAGGCTATTGCGGGTGTCGCCACCGCTGGCATTCCCTGGGGCGCGTTGGTAGCGGACCAGCTAAAACTACCCTTTATGTACGTCAGGTCTAAACCCAAGGCACATGGTATGGGCAATCAGATTGAAGGTGCCTTTACACAGGGTTGGAAGGTCGTCATGATTGAGGATTTGATTTCAACGGGACTAAGTAGTTTAGACGCAGTAAGCGTATTAAGAACTGGTAATTTAGAAGTTATAGCAGTTGTCTCAATATTTAATTACGGATTTCAAAAGGCAGTTGATGCTTTTGCGCGTGATGAGATGATTTATAAATCCCTGACCAATTACCCAGCCTTGATAGACCTGGCTAAAGAAAAAGGAATGATCAAGCCAGAAGAAGAGGGAAAATTACAGCAATGGCGGTTAAGTCCTGAGACCTGGGGGATATAATGAATGTATATGTTTACTTATCCATTTGTATATTAAGTCATTAGAATGATTAATGCTTATTAATTGTTTTATTATATAGACTTTTTCGATTATTTTGTGTAACCTATTAAAAAACAATATATTATGGGATTTTTTGGAAATTTGTTTGGTAAGAAGGAAAAGGAGAACCTTGATCAGGGATTAGAGAAAACCAAAGACAATTTTCTATCTAAAATTACCAAGGCAGTTGCGGGTAAATCTACGATCGATGATGATGTGTTGGATGATTTAGAAGATGCATTAATTACTGCGGATGTCGGAGTTGATACGACGCTGGAGATTGTAGACCGGGTGCAAAAAAGAATTGCTAAAGATAAATATCTGAATACAAGTGAACTGAACAAATTACTTCAAGAAGAAATTGAAGGACTGCTGCCTGATGTGACCCAGGAGAATTTCAGAAATTTTGAAACACCAACAGGCAAGAAGCCCTATGTTTTACTGGTTGTAGGCGTAAATGGAGTGGGGAAAACCACTACAATCGGAAAGCTGGCTGCAAAATATAAGGCTGCAGGCAATAGTGTTATATTAGGTGCTGCAGATACTTTTAGAGCAGCTGCCGTCGACCAGCTGACCATTTGGAGTGACCGGACAGGTGTGCCCATTGTGAAGCAACCCATGGGAAGTGATCCGGCTTCTGTTGCCTATGATACCGTTCAGAGTGCAGTTGCCAAAAATGCGGACATTGCCATTATCGATACCGCCGGCAGACTCCACAATAAGGCGCATTTAATGGAAGAGCTCAATAAGATAAAAAGAGTAATACAGAAAGTTATTCCAGACGGACCGCATGATGTTTTATTGGTTTTAGATGGATCTACCGGCCAAAATGCACTGGAACAAGCAAAGCAATTTACGCAGACAACGAATGTAACCGCTCTGGCTATCACTAAATTAGATGGAACCGCCAAAGGCGGTGTTGTACTTGCGATTGCCCATCAATTGAATATTCCCGTCAAATATATTGGTGTAGGGGAAAGCGTGGAGGATTTATTGATTTTTGATAAACATGAATTTGTCGATAGTTTATTTAGCCTCAAATAAATAAAGGACCTGGTTCGTAAAAATTCTGGAATTACAAAAAGAGATAGTGATGGCGTATTGATAAGGATTTTTTTAATATTAAAAGCAGCATTTATTGGCGATATAGATTATGTGAGCGCAGGGAATAAGACAAGGAGTAAATTAAAGGATCCAATAGAAATTTTGTCAGGCTATGAATGTATAGTGCGTATCAAACTTATTTGGTCTCTTATTTAAATATTTTCCGCCCATGAACTATTTCTTACTATTCAGAGCCAGGTTTTTAAGCATATTATCTATTAGCGTTTTCGTTATTGTTAGTCTGCCAGGACTTGCACAAACGGTCCCGGTTCCTGTGAACGCTTCCTTACTTCGGGGTCCTTGGACAGCCCATTGGATTGAGTGTCCGAGTACAGCGGCCAGAGCCTATGGTGTCTTCCATTTTCGAAAAACGATTGAACTTTCCCAATTACCAAATTCTTTAAACATCCACGTTTCGGCAGACAATCGGTATATACTGTTTGTCAATGGAAAAGAGATCGGACGGGGCCCGGCCCGTAGTAGCCTGTATAATTGGAACTTTGAGTCTTATAACATCGGTCCGTATTTACGTAAAGGGAAAAATGTCATTGCAGCCCAGGTTTGGAATATGGGTGAATATGCACCTGTTGCACAGATCAGTAATCAAACCGGCTTTTTATTACAGGCAGATGACCCACAGTTTCAGGAAGTCAATACTGATGTCTCCTGGAAAGTCTTACATGACCTGGCTTATGCACCTTGTGCACTTAATACCGGCGCGACCTTACATAGTTATTTTGTTACAGGACCGGGAGATGCAGTACATGGATTGGTATATCCCTGGGGATGGGAATCGCTGGACTATGATGACAGTAGTTGGACACAGGCAGCCATAATTGGTACGCCGGTTGTTACTCAGGGATATGGAACGGACAATTTATGGACGATGGCCCCCAGAAGTATCCCACAAATGGAGACGAAAATGGAACGGTTAAGTAAAATCGTGTCCATTAGTGGTATGCAATATAATGGTCATTTTCTTAATGGTGATGAGCCACTAATTGTTCCGCCGAATACAAAAGTTTCTATTTTACTTGATCAGTCTTATGAAACAATTGGTTACCCGAATTTATTGATTAGCCAGGGCAAAGGAGCTGAAGTTAAATTAACTTATGCAGAAGCTTTGGTTGATTCCAATGGGGTAAAAGGTAATCGGGATGAAGTGAATGGCAAGACAATAAAAGGGTTGTTTGATATTTATTACCCGGATGGTGGAACGAACAGAAAGTATAGTCCTCTCTGGCTAAGGACATTCCGGTATTTACAGTTGGATATTCACACAGGTATTGAACCTTTAAAAATACTTGAGCTTTATAATAATTTTACAGCTTATCCTTTTGTCCGGAAAGCTGCTTTCTCCAGTAGTGATCATTCACTAGATGCTATTTGGGAAGTGGGTTGGCGGACTGCACGGTTATGTGCGGGAGAAAACTATTTCGATTGCCCGTATTACGAACAGCTGCAATACGAGGGCGATACAAGAATTCAGGCTTTAATTTCTATGTATAATACCAGCGATGACCGGTTGGTACGCAAGGCTATTGAAGATTTTTATTATTCAAGAACACCAGATGGTTTGACGCAGGGGCGTTATCCCAGTAATAGGCTGCAGGTGATTCCTCCATTTTCTCTATGGTGGGTTTCTATGTTGTACGATTATTGGTCCTTGCGCCCCGATCCGGCTTATATAAAGAGATTCCTGCCGGCAGCTGAGCAGGTGCTGGCATGGTTTGAAAACAGGATTGATACCAGTAAAAATATGTTAGGGCCACTTCAGTGGTGGAATTTTGTAGATTGGAATCCAGCTTTTAAAAACGGGGTGCCGGACGGCGTGAAAGGAGGTTATTCAGCGGTCATAACTTTGCAGTATGCTTATACCTTACAGCAAGCAGCAAAACTTTTTGATTATTATGGTGATGAAGGCAAGCGTGAACATTACTTAGCACTTGCCAGAAGACTTACAAAAGGTACCTATGAGCAATGTTTTGATATCCATAAAATGGAAATGGCTAATACGCCTGCGAAAAATAGTTTTAGCCAGCATGCCGGTATTATGGCAATCCTTGCGGATGCCATACCGGTTGAGCAGGAACAGGAAGTATTGGATAATTTATTAAAGGACAGTTTAATGAGCCAGGCGACTTTTTATTACCGGTTTTATCTCACCAGGGCAATGATTAAAGTGGGAAAGGCATCGGATTATTACGGCCAGTTAATGCCTTGGCGAAACATGCTAAAGATGGGTTTAACTACTTTTGCAGAAAAGCCGGAGCCTACCCGCTCGGATTGTCACGCTTGGTCCGCTAGCCCTGTTTATGATTTTTTAGCCACCATATGCGGTATTATGCCCGATGCGCCGGGATTCCAGAAGGTCGTAATACAACCTGCTTTAGGCGGTTTGAACGAGGTCAAAGGCCGAATGCCATCGCCTTTGGGTATGATTTCCATAGCGCTTAAATTGCAGAAAAACGGCGGGGTAGAAGGTACAATTGAATTGCCCAAAGGGTTACCCGGCAGGTTTGTCTGGCAAAATAAAAATTATCAGTTGAAGGCGGGTAAACAAAATATCAGCATCCCTTAGCCTATTTTTTACATCCTGTAAATGCTAATCAAAAATTGAATTTTGCGTTCCTGCCTCGCCGGGGGAGGGAAGTGAAAGGCCGAGTGTTTTGTTGAGGTTTTTAATAAAATGGGCAGCCAGTCGCGGAGATTCTAACTCTTCATTTTGATGCACAAAAAAGTATAATTTCTGAAGTCCTTCCTTTCGCCATTTTTTTATACGGGTTATCCAATGATCGAGCCGGTCAGTATCAGTGGGGTCATTTGCACCGACATAACGGATAAAAGCAACCGGACTTGTCAGCCGCATATGCAACAAATCGCGTCTTCCTGCTGTATCTACAATAATATTGGCCATTTTGTGTTTTTCAAGCAGGGTAGTATAGGCTTCATTAATCGCTTTATTCATAAACCACTCTTCATTCCGGACTTCAACACCTAAGGGAATACTTTTTGGAAAATTATCCAGCATAGCTTTCAACCTGTCAAAATCTTTTGGTTTAAAACGCTCATCTAACTGGAGAAATGCCATACCCAGCTTGTTTTCAAAACCGCTTATGGCATTACAAAATTCATCCACTAAGCCGTCAATATCTTTGAGCCGTTTTATATGACTGATAGATTGGTTTATTTTTGGGAAAAATTTAAATCCTGCTGGTGTTTTGTTTTTCCAGGTCTCTATCAGTGCAAGTTTGGGCATATTGTAAAAAGTAGCATTTAATTCAATGGAATTGAAACGCTTCGAATAATAGCTTAACTCATCCTTTGTGCCCCGGGGATAAAAGCCTTTTAGATCAGTACGATTCCATTTGGCGCAACCCACATAGGCCTCAAGTTCCTTATGATTTTGATGCGCTTTAAGGAACATTAAAGTTTCTGGGGAGTCCTTAGGTAAGGTGAAATCTATTTTTTCGGGATGTTCTACTTTGCCAAAATTCATGGTATTACCCTTTATTTTATTGTCTTAAAAATCGAAGCCTTATGT
>DATJDF010000573.1:0-2847 GCA_035497555.1 Arachidicoccus sp.
GTGGGATTTTAAGGGTTATACGTGTTACACATTCGCCCATTTACGAACTTGAAAAGAATTAGTCCATTGGTGGATCAAAATCTTGAAACGGGACGTCGGATTCAATATCAAAATACGGATAGCCTAAAATCTCATTTAATATAATAGCATTACGATAAGGTCCCATCCCAAGATCCGGGGTATTAAAGCCATGGGTATGTAATTCTGCATTCTGGACGAAGATGCTATTGGCACTGTCAATACTATAATTACGTTTCACCTTATAACGCCCGTGGTCGTCCCAACAAATCCGGTCCCTGATCTTATCCAAAAATGAAGGAACTCCATAATGATATCCGGTAGCTAGAATAAGTCGGTCAGTGCCATGTTTAAAATCCTTTTTTGTTTCATGATGGAAAAAGGAGCATTCAATCCCCCTGCTAAAGGCTTTGTTCCTTTTAAGCTGACATTGGGGCACAAATGAACATTATTGCGCCCGGGCCTGTCAAGCGAGCGTTCATATAATTTATCGTAAATGGTCTCGATTAAGGCGGCATTAATCCCTTTGTAGAGGCCATTTTGGTTTTCTAAGATGGATCTTTTCGTTGCGACAGACAGTTTAAAAAAATGGTCAATATAATCCGGGGAAGTCATTTCCAGTGAAAACTTAGTATAATCCATAGGGTAAAACCTCGCAGATCTGGTATACCAGAAGATTTGACGAGGAGTTTCTGGCTTCAAATCCAGTAACTCATTAAAGATCTCAGCGGCACTCTGTCCCGACCCCACAATGGTGATGGTATGGCCACTCAGCAGATCGTGTTTATTCTCCAGATAATTTTCTGAGTGAAAGACGCCGGGCATTGTCGGATCAATAAAATCCGGGACAGAAGGCACAGTGCCCACCCCGATGACAAGGCGCCTGGACCAATAGATGCGCGTCCTTTTCAGGGCACCTTGGCGTACCTTGACCCGGTAACATGCACGCTGGTGGTCATAGCTGATGTCTTCACAACTGTAACCAAATCTAAGTGTGTTTAACTGCTCTACTACCCATTTACAATAGTCATTATACTCCCACCTGAGGGGGAACTGCCCTTCGCGGATGGTGAACCTGAAAAGTCGCCTTTTAGCCTTTAAATAGGCAAGAAAACTGTAGTCACTCTTCGGATCGGCCAAGGTAACCAGATCAGCATGAAAGGGTACTTGGAGGCGGGTTCCTGGAAGTATCATATTAATGTGCCAATTGAACACCGTTTTTTTGTCAAAAAATAAGCATTTTAGATTTGTATGGCTCTGCGCAAGTGCCGCGAGGCCTAAATTAAACGGGCCGATGCCTATTCCAACTAAATCATATATCTTTTTCATGTTCTATATTTTAAATATTCGCTTGTTGCTTTGAAGACACAACCTTTTTAAGATTGCTAGTACGCTCGGCATTATAAATACCAGACCGAATGTTAATAATGAGGTTATGCAAATTGAAAACAAAGTCCCCGTCATCGTTAAATGGTGGTAGCTAAACCAAGGGGTCAGCCAAAAAATAATCACCCACTGCAAACAATAAATCACTGTAATATTTTTACTGAGCCAGGCAAGAAATTTAAATAATAGATTATCGCCAAGGCACTTGACTGCCCAAAAGCAGAGACTCCACCAAAGCAGTGCAATGCCAAGATGCCTCAAAGTTCCACCGGGTCCCAGGCGATAGAAATCACGTTCCCAATTAGGGGGCTCATATTGACTGAGTAGGTTTCCGGCTATGATCAATGCTAACCCAAGGGGTAAAATAGCTGTGTAAAACAGTTTCATCTCAAAGTTTTGGACAAAATAACCCATCCCTAAACCAAATAGTGGATAGGCTATCCAGGGGAACACTGGGAAAAAGGCCCGTGGTGGCGTCCCAATGAGTAAATCTAAAGGGATTGACAGAAGGGGAGTCTGGCTATGTATTTGCCACAAAACAGGCGACAAAAAGGTGACTATCAAACCAATGCCAATACTGAAAACAGCAAAGTATGGAAGCTTATAAAGCAACGCGCAAACCAGGTAGGCCACCCCTGCCAATTGCAGAATGTCGCCCATACGAAAAAGCAACCACCAGCCAGAGGGACTAAACGGTATATTGTTTTCTGAAAAGACGTTTAGCGGTATACCATTCCAGAGTAAAGGCAAAATGATTTTGATAAAATTGAGTAGATAGGCCAGCACTAATAAACTAAAAGTTCTTCTTAAAATCTGTTTCGTGTTTTTCTTTCTGCCGTAGGTTATGCAAAACCCCATGAGAAGCATGAATAATTCGGCACCTGGTCCCTCTGCCAGGAAGCCCAGTATATCACCTAGTGCGCTACTGCGGACGGTGAGTGTGCTATAGGTTAAGACGCTATGGACCGCGGGCATAATAAACACTGTAAATCCCCTGGCCACATCGACGGTTGTGTCGCGTTGCATAATTAAATGTGGTTATTTGGTGAAGAGAAACCTTATACAGATTGGTATCTATCTATAAAGGCCGATTTTTCAAAACAAAAAAGATTAGCCTTTTTTTCTGTGAGCTGAACCTCTTTCAAAAATTGAAACCCCATCTTTTTGGCTAGTATATTGGCGTGGAAATTATTAATGTGCGGGTCGGTAAATATGCACTTTATTTCTTGAAAAGAGAAAGCAAATTTCAAGGCAGTAATTAAAGTTTCCATAGAAATGTTTCGAACCTTTTCGGGTAATTTCGTGAGTAGATATCTTGGAGGCGCCATCAAGGTGTGAATTCCCATAGCTCCTTTATTGTCAGTTATATGCGGAGAAAGTTCACTCTTTCCTGAATGATACAGCTCTACCATGGCAATAGGAAGATCTCCATAACTGATCATA
>DATJDF010000574.1:0-5011 GCA_035497555.1 Arachidicoccus sp.
GACATGTATTAAAACAATATTTTTATTATTATGACTATAACATGGAACTCCCCATTTAAGTTCTTCCGTCAGGCCGCATTCAAGCACTATTTTTCTTAAACCCTTAATTTCCTCTTGCCATTTTTGGTCTTTGGCAAAATAAAAGTCTACTTTTGGATTCATCATATGTCGTGCTTATTTGATAGGTTATAATAGGTTCATAGAAAATGTATTCCCATCATAAGACCTGATGTATAAAAGAATCTAGTGCGCACTTAGGTCATTTACAGTCATAAATATAATACTATTTTCTTTTCATTACCATCGCTGCCCCTTATCACTTCTTAGACCCTTAAGGAACCCCTGAACCCCCTGGCCGCATAATAAGAAGACGCACCATTATGATATACGAATATCTTACCGTAACGGTAGTCCGCAAATATGGCACCATCCAGTCTCCTGATATCAGCAGGGGTAATCAGCCAACTGGAGGTTTTAGTATCCAATGGTCCAAACTCCTGTAAATACCGATATTCCTGCTCGGTTAAGATTGTAATACCTATCTCGACCGCCATATCTATGGCGTTATTCTTAGGAGGATGTTCTTTTCTGGACAATTGTGCTGCACGGTCATAACACAGACTTCTACGCCCTTTAGGAGTCTCTGGTGAAAGGTCATAGAAAATGTACTGATCCGTCTTTTTATCATATCCCGCGATATCCGGTTCTCCCCCCGTTTCTTCCATTTCATTAAGTGACCAGATTTTATCCGTATTCGTTTCCAGCCTCGCCAGGACTTTAGCCCACTTAATACCTTTATGTCGATGATTATTTTTCTCAAACCGTTTTTCCAGTGTCTGGAGTAAAGCTTTTACCTGTTCAGAAGGCAATTCATTTACTTGCGGAGATAACTTTTTCATAAAATTTATCATTTGAGTATTAAGAAACACAATTTACAATTTGTCTGATTAAATTCAAACAGCATAGCCCTATCTATATATTCGGTTAACCTATTTTCCTGCTTTCATAATTTTTCTATCCGCGGGTCTGAGGCACCAGGATATTATGGTCAGAATTAATAGCAAAAGCGGAGGGAACAAAGTATTAACCGACTCCCGCATGGCAAGATGTGAAAAGATAGCACCCGTCATCACAAAGAAAAAGCCGGCGTAAGCCCACTCCTTTAATAACGGGAATCTGGGAATCAGTATAGCAACAACACCCAGCATTTTCCAAATGCCTATGATAGTTAGAAAATAAGCCGGATAACCCAGATTTGCGGTAAAATCAGTCGCCGTTTTCAGCTTGAATACCTGCACGATCCCAGTAGAAAACATGCCTAAAGCCAGCCAAATATTGAAAAACCAATAGATAATCCTATTTCTCTTTGACATCTTTTATCATTTTAATTTTTGAACAATTTCCTGTAAGCGGTTATGAGCCATATTTATGCCTTTTGCAAATGGCAGCTGTAATATCTGATCCCTATTGGCGATGGATTCATAAACTACATGCATGCTGAGTTTACTGGTATCCTCACTGAGTTTTTCAAACACAAGTATTTCCAACTGAACTCCATAGGGTGTTCCTTCCATTTCAAATGTGCGGATAATTTTTTTGTTTGGATCAAATTCATGGATTACACCGTTAAACCCATATCTATTCCCTTTGGGATCAGTGGTTACAAACTGATAACTGCCATGATTTTTGTTTTCAAGTTTCAGCACTTTTGTACCCATCCACTGTTCAACGATTTCTGGGATTTCATAAGCTTTAAAAAGTAATTCCACGGGCAAATCAAACACTCTTGTGATCAGGATTTCCTGTTTGCCGTTCTCAGCATTAACGATTGTTTTCGGTTCCATTAGTTATATTTTATTTGTATTGTTGCATAATAGATTCCAATTTATTAAACTTGTCATCCCACATTTTCCTAAATGGTTCAATAAAATCGGCCACTTCGATCATTTTTTTTGCATTAATATGATAATATACTTCACGCCCATTTTGGGACTGGCTGAGTAAATCACAGGCAATAAGAATCTGAAGGTGTTTTGAGACCGTGGGCCGCGCCGTGTCAAAATTGGCTGCTATGGCGCCTGCTGTCATAGACCCTGAAGCGACCAAAAGCAAAATGGATCTTCTTGTAGGATCTGCGATTGCCTGGAAAACATCTCTTCGTAAATTCATTGCGTAGTTATTTGACTACAAATATACATGTAGTCAAATAACTACGCAAATAAAAAAGCAAAAATTTTCTAGCAGTAACAATAAATATCGGCATGTCGCCAGCCGGCAAATTACTTTGAGGCAATCTTTCTTATTGATTTACAACAAATAAGAGAATGGCACACAAAATAAACAATACAAGAAAGAAATCGTTATTATAATTCAATTGCATTTTACAAAGCTATTTATACTCGATTATTTAAAGGTTTAAGATCCCGAATAGCATCATGATAATCCCTTCTGAAAATCTGCGATTCTAGTTTTTACGACTCGTACTGCTAGATTCTGGAACTGCTTTACTTTCCAAAGTAATAGAGAAATGGCGTCTGCATCTACATCAAAGCCGTTATCATATCGGGCAGCGATATAGGCTCTCTCAAGAAGATGGAACAATCTATTTTCTTGATCCTTATCCGCACTGTCCACTACATCATCTTCCATATCATCATCCACATCGCTACCGTTAAAAACCCTAACTAGTTGCGGCGCGTGCCGCTCCAGATGTCTGAACAAAGTCTTCAGCGCATGCTCTTTGATGGTGTAACCACCAAGGCAATCCAATACGGCACGGCAGGTGAGTTCGACCGCCTGATGCAACATAAATAACGTCAGACTATTGCTTATAATACCAAATTCCGACGCTGCGCTGACGAAAAAGTCACTTGCCCGTTCAAAACATTTAGCAAACTTTTCGTCTGCCTGTTTACACATCAGTTCAATATGTTCAGCCCTAGCCACAGGGTAAGTAAACTTCGATTTCTCATAAATAACCCTATCCGGAGTAAAAAACATGCAATAGTATAACTGCCCCCTTTTTAATCCATGTATTACCTGCCCTTCGTCGTGGATTGATAAACGCACCTGCTTACTTTTCAGATAACTTAATTTTAAAATCGGCTCATAGTCCTTAAATGGGGATGAACCATTTGGCATCACAATCATTAACTCAAAATACCTGCCAGTTACCCCCTTCTCTATATCGTCATGTCGCAACATATAAATCTTTGAAGGCTCCAATGACGCAATTAAAAATTCAACCATCGGCTTTAAAACGCCGGGGGGTTCTGCCAGATTTTCGGAGGCCAAATTCAGCCTTTGCCTCCAACTCGAGGCCTCCTGCATATCTATTTCAGAAAGATATACTTTTGTAATATGCTCAACCTGTTCAATCTTATTATCTTTAACGATAATAGAACCGGCATCATCAACCTTGCTACTATTAATCATTGTCTTGCTTTTTAATCTTCAAAAAAGTAATATCCTCAATTTAAACCTCTGTTTTTTAGCTGTCCACGAACATGCGTATTTTCCCGGACATCAATCAAGTGTGCTGCCTCTAGTAACTTTGTCAGCTGAAAATAGATTTCCAACTGATCAACTCCCGGCACTTCAAGATCACTAACCAAAGCAGCCTCCATAATTTCCTGCAAATCTCTTTTCCATTTCTGTAAGCTCTGATAACCAAAAAAAACCGGGAAAACCAAATAAGGATCTTTATACTCATCTTTTGACAGCGATCTTGGAAAAAAGTCCCAGGCTGAATAGTCTCTATGAGAACCGCTGTAAAGATTTGCATTCATCAAATCCCTGTCATTAATTATAATCGGGTTTTTAATCTTGTCTCTATTGACAATATAGGCCGCATTAATAACGGATTCCAACAATTTAAAATCACACAAAAGATTGCTGACTGAATCACCAATATAGATCGACTCTAATGTAGTTGCACTTATCACCATCTTTAATTTCTGACGGTACCTGATTAAATCCATATAACTGAACGCCTCGGCAAAGGTCTGCCGGGGGTCAGTTATTACTTCTTTATACCAACAGGAAGAGACTAAATAATCCAAATGTTTTTTCTTGTAAGGCAATTTCGTTTTCATGGCAAGCATTTATATAAGGCGCAAAGAAAAGTGTTACAAGCGGTGTAACCTACCACAAAGCAGGCGTAATTTACGGCCTAAGTATAACATTCAATTTTGTAAATGCCTAGTCATTATTAATCCAGTTGGATAACAAAAGCATGGCAATAAAAACGCTCCCTTTGAGGCTTTCGGTTCACAGCTACATCGTTGGCCACACAGAAATCTGGCTGCCGCTAATTTTACCGAAAAAAAAAGAAAATCTAAACTAAAGTATGCCCCTTGAGAAAGAGCTTAATCTTTGCAGGACAACTTTAATGGCCACATCCTGAAATACACCAACCTTAGCGCTCAACAAAGAAATGGTAGCCGCATCCACATCAAGATCCTCCTGGTAACTGGAAGGGTCACACCCTTTATCGAGGATCAATAACAATTGATTCGATTTTTCATTTACCTGGTCCTTAGCTGCATTATTATCCGCATTAAAGATTCCCGGTAATTGTGGGGAAAACCGCCCCACATGTTGCATTAAACCATTCAGTCCAGCCGCTTTGATACGTATTCCACCCAGACAAACTAATACGGCTTGGCACATAAGACTAACTGCCTTATGTAACATGAAAATTATTTTACCATTGCCCGTTATACCCGTATCAGAAACCGCAATGCTATAAAACCTCCTCGCATTTTCAACACATCTGTCAAACCGGCCTATCGTACAGCTAAGCATCCTCTCAATCTGTTTGGCTGGAGCTACTGGATAAACTGACTTCGTCTTTTCATAAATTATCCTAGCTGGGGTAAAATACATAGTGAAAAATAAGGCTCCATTTTTCAATCCAAGTAGTAGCATTTCCTCATCATGGAGCGAAAAGCTTGCAAATTCATTTTTTAAATTGCAGAGTGCTAATATAGGCTCCAGATTGTCATAGGAA
>DATJDF010000575.1:0-4353 GCA_035497555.1 Arachidicoccus sp.
ATACGCTGGCGACAATTAAAATGATTACTGCCTGGCGTGATCGTTTCGAGCAGGGCCCTTTACCATTTGAATTTGTGCAGATAGCCCCTTATTTTCACGAAAAAGAAGACTCGACATTAGCTTACGATGCTTTTTTCAGAGAAGCACAGGAGCATATACTGGAACTCAATAATACGGCTATGGTGCTGACAATGGATGTCGGTGATGGAAAGAATCTGCATCCAAAGAATAAGCTCCCAATTGGCAACCGCTTGGCTCAGGTTGCTTTGAATCGTACCTATAATCGGTTGGAGGTTCCTTATTTAGGGCCACATTATAATTATGCAACATTCAAGAATGACGAAGTAGTCATTCATTTTACACCGGAAACGATCCGAAAGGGTTTAAATACAAAGGACGGGAAGGATCCTAAATTCTTTTTTATAGCGGGTGCTGATAGTGTCTTTTATCCGGCAAAGGCGACTATCGTAGGCGGTACAGTCGTCATAAAATCTGATAAAGTAAAACGTCCGATAGCGGTACGGTATGCATTTTTTAATTACCCGATCACGAATCTTCAAAACGGAGATGACTTCCCTGCAGTTCCATTCCGGACAGATAATTGGCCTGAAAAAATGGGGGTGAATAATTAGTGCGTTTAAATTCAGTCGGATGAATGATTTTTTGAATTCTTGGTTCATAAAAATGTGTGCTTCGTAAAAATGAAGCACACAGAGAAAGGAAACCCGGTAAATCAATACTCACTCAGGTAGAAACATTCATTACTTTCTACCTTTTGGGTTATTTTTTTCATAACGTAGCATTTCTGTACCTGCTAAAAGAAAGGCACCTAAGCCATGCGTGTCATTTAATGCAACAGGCCGATTATAATAGAATTTTAGATCTTCCTCTATGCCAGTACCAACGCAAACATCCGGCATTTGCCCGTCATCTGTGATCCTGTTTGCCAGCGCGGCCCATCCAGCACTCGCCACTTTAATATAACCCTTTTCGATCCATCCTTCATTTACTGCTCTGGCAATGGCATAAACATACATTGCGGTGACAGATGTCTCTAAATAAGAATCATTCCTATCCAGAATTTGGTGCCATAGACCCGTTTTGTCTTGCCAGCGGGAGAATCCTGTAATGTCTTTTAATAGCAAGGCGATCAGTTCCTTTCTTCTTGGATGGTCTTTAGGGAGATCGTTTAGTAGTTCCGTTTGGGCAACAGCGATCCAGCCATTCGCCCTTCCCCAGTGCGCCACACCATTTTCTCCATTACTATCATAATAGCAATGATAAAGAGCCCGGTTTGGGGATCATACAGGTGTTTCGTAAAGTTGACAATCTGCTTGATGGCATCTTCAAAATACCTATTATCCCCACTGATCTTTCCCATACGCGCCAAAAATGGCACACTCATATAAAGGTCATCTGCCCAAATGGTACCTTTTCTGGGATCTGGACGGCAAAGGGTACCATCAGGAAGTCGCATTTGTTCATGAAGGATATACTTACCTGCGCGCTCTAAATATGCGCGGTAATCCTTCCTTTGATCTTTGGCATAAACGTCACTTAGCCCCGCAGCCATGGCGCCACAGTTGTCAAGGTTACCCATCTTAAAAAGACCGGCAAATTCAGTCCATTTGCGGTGTGATGATTTATTTTCGGTTTTGGCGTTTTCATAAATATGCTTAAAAAATGGGAGGTTGTCAAAAATGAATTTAAAATTATGAAGGCAGTAGTCTGCATACTTTTTCTCGTTCATTATAGTGCTCATATGCATTAACCCTTTCATCATAACTCCATTAGGGTACCCCCACTTGTTATAGGAACTCTCCGCCACAATATCCGGTGTAGGCTTGACACCTTTTATTGAGGTGTACTTTTCTCCCGTATTTTTGTTGACGAATTTGAATGAAGTATTGGTTATAATCCGGTCAGCAACTTTTCTTAAAACATTTTCAGTGTTTGACGTAGTTTGCTGCACTTGTGCAAATCCTGCAATACATGTCATAATGGAAGCAACGATTAAAAATGTTTTTTTCATGAAATTTAAATTTGATAGATGAAAATGAAAAATGAATTGAATGTTTTCAATGCGTAGTATCCTTAAGGATTGAAAGGTTTGTTATTTAAAAATGATATGAAAAGGATTAAGCATGCTGTTTGAGATCCGATTCTTATTAAACACGGATCTACTGATAAGTAATTGTTTTTGGCTCATTTTCTCTAAATGATTACTCGAATCGGTTTATAATATATATTTGTAATAGAAAATTGGGTAACGCTTTTCTTCTTACTCGATTACGGCAACATGTTCAATACTTTTTGCATTCACTTTGAACTTTAGTTTAAATCATTATTTCGAATTTCTAAATCCTTATATCGAATGATATCAATGCGGCAATGGAAGCATTATTTAATGCTACTGTTTATGTCAGGAATTGCTGGTGTTGTTTTTAGTCAAACGTATTGGCAGAAAGTAACATTACCTACGCGCGAACAGATGGCCAGCAAATTTTTTCATTACCCATCCGTATATGCTCAAACGGTTACTTGGGGATGGGGCGGAGCCGTCAGTCGGGAAATGATAGCTGCTAATTTAGACACGCTCAAGGCGCATGGGTTGCTGACGGCAACAATTGAGGCTGGTTACGGTATGCCGGCGCCCTATTTGTCTGATGGCTGGTTTAAAATGGTTAAAGTTGCCGTAGAGGAGGCTAGGAAGCGCGGCATGCATTTGTGGATCATAGATGAAGGTAAATACCCAAGCGGATTTGCAGGAGGCAAATTCAGCCAGGAAAAGCCAGAGCTGCGTATGCAGGGATTGGTGGTTTCGAACCGGATCCCTGTTAAGGGCGGCGAGACCATCAGCCTTAAACTTCCTCAAAGTGTAATTGCTGCCATTGCAGCCAACCAGGCTGATCAGCGTAACGAGATCATTAAAGTGACTTCAGGTTCTTTATCGTGGAAAGCTCCGGCTGGAGATTGGCAGTTATTACTTATCCAACACCGCTTTAAAACCTCTGTAACAAGATCTGCCAATAACCCAACGCATGGTAAAGATACCGTAAATTCACTTTGTGATTACCTAAACCCAGCGGCAACACGCCAGTTTATTCAATTTACGCATGAACAGTACAAAAAATACATTGGTAATGAATTTGGAAAAACAGTTTTAGGTTTTAGAGGAGATGAGCCTGATTACGGCTTTACTCCGTGGACGCCCCTTTTGCCTGAAGAATTTAGAAAACGCAAAGGATATGATATAGTGCCTCATCTGGGTGTCATCTTTGCAAAATGGCCTACTACACAGCAAAAACAGATGAAAGCTGATTACTGGGATGTTTGGTCGGACCTGTTTAGAGAAAACTTTTTTGATATTCAGGCCGATTGGTGCGCTGCAAATGGTATGGAGTATATGGTGCATTTAAATCATGAAGAGAAAATGATGCAACTGGTACGTTCCAGTGGCGACTTTTTTAAAAATATGCGTCATGTAGGTGTCCCCGGTGTTGACGCAATATGGCTCCAGGTATGGCCTGATAAAGTGGCAGACTACCCTAAACTGGCATCCTCAGCCGCACACATGTACGGACGACCACGTTCGCTTAGCGAGAGCTTTGCTGCATACACTATACCGCCAAGTGTGCAGCAGGCCAAATGGGTAATAGATTACCAACTGGTAAGAGGTATTAACCTGTTTGAGTATATGTTTTGGCCGATCAACGCTGTTAAAGTGCCAAAGGGCTATTTAGGCAAACAGGCGTTCATACCCGTAGCGAAATATTCAAATAGAGCATCTTATCTTTTGGCAAATGGCATCCCGGCTGCTCAAGTAGCATTATATCATCCAACAGGTAACTTATGGATGGGCGATGAAGCTGCGAATAAAAGTACGCTTGACATTGCGCAGGCATTGTCGGAAAACCAAACAGATTATGATTTTGTAGATGATCAGGGACTTTCATCAGTGTTTACATTAAACAAAGGGCGTTTTAAAAACCTGAGTGGACAATCATACACTACTGTCATCCTTCCTTCAATCAATTATATACCGGAAAAAGTCCTGAACCGGCTGAAACTGTTTTCATCAACTGGAGGTAGCGTTATTTTCATGGGACAAGAGCCGACAAAGCTGGAAGGTAGAACGTTTTTAAATGCTAAAGACCTCCCTAAAATAAGTTTTGGATTTAAAAATATTTCAGGTCAATTATTGCCGGCAGTAATAAAAAAAATTGGCACACCAGATGTGAAACTTAATGTAGCAGTGCCAGGAATCAAATATTTGCACCGCAGATGGAAAGACGCCGAAATGTATTTCTTTTTTAACGAAAGTGATGTCGATCAGCATGTACAGGCAACCTT
>DATJDF010000576.1:0-7013 GCA_035497555.1 Arachidicoccus sp.
AGGGAATATCGTGGAAGTGATGACCAGATTATAGGCGCTGTTGGCCCAGTCATACATCGCCCAACCACGGATAACTTTTTTAGAATTGATACTTGTTACCATCGCCTTAATTTATGAATGGCTTACATCATTTGCAGGCTATGCCCAGAAAATATAAAGATAAGAATAACCAGACCAACTATAATCCGGTAGACACCAAATGCCTTGAACCCGTGCTTGGTCACAAAACTGATAAATGACTTGATCGCAATAATAGCCACAACAAACCCGACCAGGTTGCCGACACCAAGCAGCCCCCATTCATGTGCGGAGACCTGATAGCCTTCTTTATGAAAATCATATAGTTTCTTCACAGTGGCTCCAAACATAGTTGGTACGGCAAGGAAAAAGGAAAATTCGGCTGCCGCTTTCTTGGTCAAATTTTGTTGCATACCACCAATAATACTGGCTGCACTGCGGCTCACACCCGGTATCATTGCCAGGCATTGCCAAATTCCGATTTTAAAAGCACTGGGATATTTAATATTATCTGCATTATCTTCTACAGGATGCTTGAACATCTTATCAATAAATAACAAAAAGATCCCCCCAAGTAAAAGACAGACCGCCACAATTACAACGCTACCCAGAAATTGTTCAATCTGCTTGTTAAATAGTAATCCGAGTACAACGGCAGGAATAAAAGCAATAAAGAGTTTGTAATAAAAATCAAGTGATCTGAAAAATCGTTTAAAATAAAGTACAACCACCGACAGGATCGTGCCCAGCTGAATCGCCACAATAAATAACTGTACGAATCGATCATTTGGATCGATGCCCATTATTGCACTTCCTATAATCAGATGTCCTGTTGATGAGACGGGTAAAAATTCAGTTAAGCCTTCAATAATACCTAAAATAATAGCCTGAAGGTAATTCATAAATAAAGGGGGTTAATAGAAAAATAATTGATTTAATAATCAATGTTTAATTTTAATCTGTCTTTTAAATCAAGGAGTGCATGATTTTTCTTTACCATAGATTCAAATCGCTCACGACTGGTAGGCGGGCGTTTTACAGCTTTGGCATTGGCCGGCACCTCAATTCTGAATGTAAGTGCGCGGTTTTTAAATTGCTTTTGCAAATAATCCAGCAACATCATCTTCTCATGCTCCACTATTCGCCGCTGTGTGACGGCTTGCACTTCAATCAAAAAGCAATCATCGCTGTCAAGCGTTAAGACAGCTGACCGAAAAGTATTAGAAGCAGAATGTTTGCTTTGTTCCAATAATTTGTCTGCAAATTTCAGCCACTCTTCCTGTAGTCTCTCCATCGAAAGCGGTTCAGGGTTGACCACTTCTTTTACTTCGTACTCCTTACCCACCTGAGCCTTTATGGCATCCAGCAGGTTCTTTTTAGTGGGCTTGGACAGCATATTACCGGTACTACCCTGTAATTTATTTTCAGTAGGTAAGCCCTGCTTTTGCGTATCGGATTCCACTTCTAAGTCTGGGGTAAGGCTCATTGAAGCCGGTGCATAAGTATCCTCGTTTTGCAAGCTGACCTTAGAAGTTGCGGCGGACGCAGATCCGTTAATAATTTTCGTACTTTGTTCAGCCTGCGGTTCCACATAAAGTGTCGCATCAGGTTGATTGGTCGCACGCTCCTTTATAATGAGCGCTTTCTTCACCTTGGAACTATTCCCATCTGTAACCCCAGCCGGGTTGACTGACGACCAGCCGATGATTTTACGTTCTTTAAAAGCAATGGGGCCGTCTACTTGTTTTTTCTTTAGGACCTTGCCGGTGGTTTCATCCATAGCCAATTGGATGGCTTGTTGAAGAAAATTCAATTTTATGAGTGCCATTTCCACGTGAAGTCGTTTGTTGCGCGCCATTTTATAAGACACTTCTGCGTCATTCAGAATATTAAGTGCACTCACTAAAAAAGATGCTGCAACACTGGTGGCCATCTGCTGGTATTTTTGGTGCAACCCTTCCACCACATCTAATAGGCTGATTGCCTTCGGATTCTGGCAAATAAGTACATTGCGGATAAAACCTGCAAAGCCGTTTAATACAAGATCCCCTTCAAATCCTTTTTTATTAATTGCATCGTAAAGCATTAAGGCGCCAGCCAGGTCTTCAGCAAGTAATGCATCAAGGAGTTTAAAATAATAATCATCATCTAAAATGTTCAGGTGTTCTAATGTATTCTGGTAAGTCACTTCCCCGTTGGTAAAACTGACAATTTTATCCAGAATGCTCAAAGAATCCCGCATACAACCTTCACTTTTCTGTGCGATAAGTTGCAAGGCAGCCTTTTCTGCATCGATATGCTCCTTCCCGGCAATTTCCTGTAAATGGGCTACCGTATCCTGGTTTGTAATCCGCTTAAAATCAAAGATCTGACAACGACTTAATATGGTCGGCAGGATTTTATGTTTTTCTGTAGTTGCGAGGATAAATATTGCATAGCCGGGCGGTTCTTCCAGGGTCTTTAGAAAAGCATTAAATGCGCTTGAACTCAGCATATGTACCTCATCCACAATATAGACCTTATATTTGCCGGCCTGGGGGGCGAAACGCACCTGTTCTACAAGTGCCCTGATATCATCTACAGAGTTATTACTGGCCGCATCCAATTCATGAATGTTCAGGGAAGTACCTTCATTAAACCGGACACAGGAAGGGCAGCTATCACAGGCTTCCCCATCCGGTTGCAGGTTTTCACAATTGATGGTCTTGGCCAAAATACGTGCACAAGTCGTTTTACCTACGCCTCGGGGTCCACAAAACAAAAAAGCATGTGCCAGCTGCCTGTTTTTGATTGCATTTTTAAGCGTGGTGGTAATATGACCCTGTCCCACCACCGTATCAAAGGCTTGTGGGCGATATTTTCGTGCAGAGACTACAAAATTATCCATATGTGATGCAAGATAATCAATTAGGTAAAATCAGGGCGTAATTATCACCCGGAGCCTGGCTTTTGTGGATAAATTTTCTGCTTCTTCAGATTGCCGCGCTTCCCGGCAACTAAATTTTAACAACCTTGCTTCTAACTATGAACACAATATTCACCGGTTCAGGTTTTACCCATAAAAAAGGTAAAAATTAGATTATTTGGGGGTATTTTTGTCCCCTCGAATCATATTTTTATCCATTAAACAATAAAATTTCATCATGCTTCCTAAAATTAATCCCACTACCACACAAGCCTGGATCCTGCTAAAAAAACATTACCAGGAAGAAATGAGCCAGACACAGATTAAAAATTTATTTGCCAGGGATGAAGGTCGCTTTGATCAGTTCTCGCTTGAATTCAATCAAATTCTATTTGATTATTCAAAAAACCTCATCAATCCCAAAACGATCAGCCTTTTACTGGCACTCGCAGAAGATTGCCAGGTAGGGCCAGCCATTGAAGCAATGTTTAGCGGTGATAAAATTAATGAAACAGAAAATCGCGCTGTTTTGCATACCGCCCTCAGAAACTTTTCAGGCAATCCTGTTTACAGTGATGGCAAGGACGTCATGCCGGATGTTATCCGGGTACAACAGCAAATGAAATCTTTTGCAGAAAAAATCCATTCCGGTGAATGGAAGGGATATAGCGGAAAGAAGATCAAGTATATTGTCAATATTGGTATCGGCGGTAGTGATCTGGGGCCAGTCATGGTAACAGAAGCCTTGAAACCCTATTGGGTTAAGGGGATACAACCCTATTTTGTCAGTAATGTAGATGGTACACAAATAGCAGAGACCCTCAAAAAGGTTAATCCTGAGGAAACCTTGTTCCTGATTGCTTCTAAAACATTTACCACCCAGGAAACCATGACCAACGCGCATACTGCCAGAAATTGGTTCTTGCAGTCCGCCGCCGATGAATCAGCAATTGCCAAGCACTTTGTGGCCCTAAGCACAAATGAAAAGGACGTGGTTAAATTCGGGATTGATCCTGCTAATATGTTTGAGTTCTGGGACTGGGTAGGTGGCCGTTACTCTTTATGGAGTGCCATCGGATTGTCCATTGTGCTAACGATTGGCTATAACAATTTTGAATCTTTATTGAAGGGCGCCTATCAATCAGATGAATATTTCAGAAAAACTTCATTTGACAAAAATATACCGGTACTTATGGCTTTAATCGGGCTTTGGTACACCAACTTTTTTGGTACCCAAACAGAAGTCATTTTACCTTATGATCAGTATATGCACCGTTTTAGTGCCTATTTTCAGCAGGGAAATATGGAAAGTAACGGTAAAAGCGTGGACCGAAAAGGTGATGAAGTTTCCTATAGCACCGGACCTGTGATATGGGGCGAACCCGGCACCAATGGTCAGCATGCTTTTTACCAATTGATTCACCAGGGAACAGTAATCATCCCGGCTGATTTTATAGCTCCCGCCATCAGTCACAACCCGATCGGAGACCACCATAACAAGCTTCTCAGCAATTTCTTCGCACAAACAGAGGCCCTTATGAACGGCAAATCTGAAGAAACGGTAATTGAAGAATTAAAACAACAAGGCAAGTCTGCGGAAGAGATCAAGAAAATCACTCCTTTCAAGGTTTTTGAAGGCAACCGCCCTACAAACTCTTTCCTGTTGAAAGAGATTACGCCCGAAAGTCTGGGCAGTTTGATTGCTTTATATGAGCACAAAATTTTTGTGCAGGGTGTGATTTGGAATATTTTCAGTTTTGATCAATGGGGCGTAGAACTTGGCAAGCAACTGGCGGGAAAAATTCTTCCGGAGCTCGAAGATAACCGACCTGTAAATGCACATGACAGTTCAACCAACGGACTGATTAATGCTTATAAGAAGTTGCGTAAATAGATAATACCCTATTATTCAGCGCACACCGGAATCATAGCGAATATATCAGATATTGATTTGACTAAAAAGACTTGTTTCTCTTAGAAGAGACAAGTCTTTTTAGTCAAATATTCATCAGCGTATAATTATTTACCGGGATTCATGGCTTACTTCGGCTCCAAAAGACAATCCTGGAAGCCATCTGCAGGTTGCCAGACAGGTTCCAGGAATGCTGTTTAATTTCTTGGAGTAAGAACATTTAATTCTCTACAGTAAACGACAATTTCAGGGTTACCCGAAATTCGGAGACTTTATTATCCGAAACAACAGCACTTTGTTCTTTTACGTAAACAGAACGGATGCCTTTTAGCGTTTTGGAAGCCTCGGTCACTGCCTGCTGAGTAGCATCTTCCCAACTTGTGGAAGAACTGGACATAACTTCAATCACTTTTAATACTGCCATGATATTTTTCTTTTACGGTTAAAATGTCTCACAAAATAACCAAAAAATGGCAATTATCCTAATTTCCAGTCGATAAGCTGACCAGCCCATTCGGGCCTGAAAGGTGTGGACACCCGAATATAATTATCGGTATAACCTTCCATCATACCGTTTTTATTATGGTCTTCAAACAACACTTTATGTGTCTGTCCCACCTGCATCTGGGTAAAATATTGCATTTTTTTATATGAAAGATTCCGCAGGACTTTATTGCGCTCATGTCGTTTTACAACTGGAACAATATCTGTGATTTCAAGCGCTTTGGTATTAGGCCTTTCAGAATAAGTAAATACGTGAAGATAACTGACGTCTAAGGCATGCAAAAAATCCAGGGTTTCCTGGAAGTCCTGATCAGATTCCGAAGGAAATCCAACTATAACATCTACACCAATGCCACAGCCAGGCATCAGTGATTTGATCTGACCAACCCTGTCCTGGTAAAGCTCACGCTGATACCTGCGCCGCATCAGGCCCAAAATTTTATTACTTCCGCTTTGCAATGGAATATGAAAGTGTGGCATAAACTTTTTACTACCTGCTACAAAGGAGATAATATCCTGCGTAAGTAAATTAGGCTCTATAGAGGAAATCCTAAAACGTTCAATTCCGTTCACTTCATCCAAGGCCTGGATCAGTTCATAAAAATTCTCTTCTGATTTTTTCTGCCCATCCGGTCCCTTACCAAAGTCGCCCAGGTTCACACCTGTCAGTACAATTTCTTTTACTTTCCCGCTGTCAGCAATCTGACGGGCATTTTCGAGAACGTCGGCAATTTCATTGCTCCTGCTTTTACCTCTGGCCATCGGAATGGTACAAAATGAGCAGGTATAATCACAACCATCCTGAACCTTCAAAAAAGTTCTTGTTCGGTCGTTCAACGAAAAAGAACTGTTGAATCCGGATACATTTTCAATATCGCAACTGGAGATCTTCGCAGAATCCCCTTTAGTCAATTCTTTGAGATGATCCACAATATTAAATTTCTCAGCTGCACCCAATACCAGATCCACCCCGGGAATCTCTGCGATTTCCCGGGGTTTGAGCTGAGCATAACAACCGGTAATGACAACTAGGCTCTCAGGTGCCTTGCGGGCAATCCGGCGCACAAGCTGACGGCATTCTTTGTCCGCATTGTCCGTAACGGAACAGGTATTAATAACATAAACATCTGCCTGGTCCTCAAATTCTTTTTTCAAAAACCCATCTGCTTCCAGCATTCTGGAAAGTGTTGAAGTCTCCGAATAATTTAATTTACAACCTAATGTATGAAATGCGACTGATTTTTGAGTAGACATAAAATAAACAGTTTAATGCGCGAAGTCTTTTTCGTATTCGCCACGAATCCGCTCTATTGGCGGATTATAGTAACCAAATTTAATTTTTGGGAATTCCTCTTTTATCAATTCCATCATCTGCCGGATGCCTAATATTTCCCCGGTTTCAGTAGTACCCTGATGTTGCATATACCAATCCGGATCAATATTAAAATTACGCCATTGAATCATATTTAAATCAGTGTCCAAAATAAGCTTTCTCAATGCTTCGTATTCCGCCTCGGTATCGGTCATCCCGGGAAACACAAAATAATTAATGCTGGTCCACCCGCCGAAATCACGGACGACCTTCAGGCTTTCTACAATATCTTCAAAATTGTAGTTGTTGGGCATATAATACTTCGTATAAACGGAAGGTTGCGCCGAGTTCATACTGACCCT
>DATJDF010000577.1:0-5536 GCA_035497555.1 Arachidicoccus sp.
TCGGGCAGTCACCACAGGGCCAGCAGTCGATCTATGAGGGCTCCTTAGGCAATCCGAATGTTACATGGGAAAAGAAAAGAAGCTTTGATGTCGGTGTAGACATCAATGCCTTCCAGAATAAATTGTCTATTACGGCTGATTACTTCTATGATTTCCGTTTCGATCAGTTAGTCACCAGAAATGATATTGCGCAGATATTAGGTATCGGTGTATCGCCCACCAATGTCGCCCGCACCATCAACCGTGGTTTTGATGGCCAGATGACTTATAGTGATAGGGCCGGAAACCTCAATTATAGTATCGGTTTGGTCTGGTCTTATGCTAAAAACAAGATCCTGTATGAAGCAGAGGCCTCGCCGACCTATCCATGGCTGGCAGAGACAGGTCATTCTATTAAACAACCTTTTGGCTATAAAAATCTGGGATTTTATACCCAGGCGCAGATTGATGATCCTTCGGTTGCCAAACCGACAACCGCCATACCGGTTCAGGCAGGTGATCTGCGTTATGCAGATCTGAATGAAGACGGGGTGATCGATGAGAACGACCGTACAGCCATCGGCATGCCGAATCTGCCCAATACTACTTTTGGTGTACCCATCAAGTTCAGCTACAAAGGACTCGATATAAGTGTGCTGTTCCAGGGTGCCTTTAATTACAGCCTGGCATTAAAAGGTATCGCAATTGAACCTTTCCAGAGCCAGTTTCAGCCGATACATGAAAAAAGATGGACGCCTGAAACAGCTTCTACCGCCAGTTTCCCCAGATTAACCTCTAATCCGACCACGGTCAACAGTCCGGCCGTCTATTTGTCTGATTTCTGGCTGGTGGACGCATATTATATCCGGTTAAAAACAGTAGAATTAGGCTATCAATTACCGAAAAAGTTGATACCTTTTGGGATTAATAATGCCCGTTTCTACCTGAGTGCCTATAACCTGGCAACGAAAAGTAATGTCAGCAAAAAATACCAACAGGATCCGGAAGTTGAGTCCAATAATGCAGGTGATGCTTACATGAACCAACGCGTGGTGAATCTTGGGTTACAGATCGGTTTTTAAACTTTAAAACTGAACGGTGCATGTTTAAAATTAAGGAACATTAAGGTGGTCATCAAAATTGAAATACAATAAAATTTGTTTTACCTACTTTTATAATGGTATTCGTAACAGGAATAAATATAAAGCAGCAGGCAAATAACAAAAATTTCACCGCCGCTAAACAGCATGATTATGGATAGTAAGGTTTTGAAAATGACATTAAAGACGGGTTTTGCCCTCACTTTATTAGTGCTGCTCGTCAGATGTTCACTACAGAATAGATATGGAATTATACCTTATACACCAGCTGAAACAGATGCCGGTAGCCGGCAGATAGATACCCTAGACACGGATTACGCCGTTTATACCTTTAAACAGTTTGCCACCGGCAACCTGATGGAAGTATCGGGTAATATTTACTACAATGAAAAATATAAGGATGGCCAGACCATCTGCCAGCATACCCTGTCCAGGACAGGCGGTGAAATTGACAGCTGGCAACAGTGGTATGTTATTTATAAACAGACCAAGGACGGTACGAAGTATTATACCATCAGAAATGTCTTCAGTGGTGAGTTGCTGAGTGCGCCGTCCGGCGTTGTTGCCAGTACACCTATAGAGCAATCGCGGGTTCGGCCCGCGCCTGCCGATAGCCAGCTTTGGAGCTTTCACCGCATAGGAAATACAAAACTTTTTAATATTATCAGTAAATCCAGTGGACTTGCGGTGACAAGTCTACCAGGTGGATCCCAGGATAGTGTCCCTGTGCTGCTTGCGCCAGAAGATGGCAGTGAGGCACAGCGATGGGTGCTGGACCAACAGCCCGTCGTCAGTTACCGAGATGACGAAGTGGTCCGCTTTTTTGAACGAAATAAAAGCAGCCAGGGTTCCGTCGCCTTCGATCAGGGCAACAGTATACCCTTACAGTGGGGTGCAAATAAAGGCAAAGTGCTATGGATAACACAGGACGCCTGGGACGGTTCGGAATTAAAGGCGAACGGACAGTTTAGCTGTTCAGAATTTTTTCGCTACCGAAATTCTGTAATGATCCAGCCTTCCACTACGGACTGGAATCCCGACAATACGCCCAATCTTATCAGAACAGGCAGTCAGCAAAACCGACCTAAACAGATTTTTGATGTAGTACCGAATACCGAATATGCATGGCCTGCCGCTGGGATCGAAATAGGTAATAAGGTCTATATCCAGTGCGGAGAGGGTAGCGGACTCGGTCCCAATCTAAGTCAGTCATTATATGAACTGACCGAAAATGAAAATCTCCTTTGGACCGTCAAAAGATTGACTCCGGCAGGCATGACAGATGAAAGTGAAATCAATTATTCAGCTGGCATGGTGAAAGCCACTGACGGATTCGTCTATGTATTTGGTCACCACGGCACCGGATTTGGTTACACCTTAGATCTTCATGTGGCCCGCTTCCCGGTAACAGATCCAGTGAGATGGACCTTCTGGGATGGTGCTAACTGGGTGGCCAAACCGGTAACCGGCACAGTAGCCAGGGTGACAGACGGCCTGGGCACCGCCTCGGTCGCCTATGTGGACGGTAAATATGTCTTTATGTCTATGGACCAGGGATTCAATTGTGACAGTTCCCGCAATATTTATATGGCAACTTCCACGAGCCCTACCGGACCCTTTACACCACTTAAAAAGGTATACACGATTAATGAATATCTCTACGGTAGTTACGCCCGTTACTATACCCCGGTGATTCACCCGGTTTTTAACAATGGTCGTAAAGAATTACTGGTCACCTATTGTCTTAATTTTTCTGCCTGCGGTGTCAAGGATTGTAAGGATGGTTATTTAGATCCTTATTTCTATAGAGTAAAGGGCGTCCGGGTTCCCTATGAGCTGATTGGCCTTTAAAAGATTTTTATGGATAGCGGATGGGTGCCCGCTCAAAATTGTTTTATCATAATATGTAAAGTGTGTGACTAAAGCTGACTTCAACTGAGTGCCCTGCATTCCCTTCCGGGAGGTGGCATGGCACTCATTTGAAGTCAACTTGGGATTCCTGCTGCAAAAATTAATAAAATTGTAAATAGTAAATCGAAATAAGCATCTACGTAAAAATTCTATCACCTATTATGCCTGTATTTGTTAACCGGAAAGCATGTAGTATATCGCTCATCTCTGAGGATACTCATTTTAAAAGAAGCCTGTCTGAAGTCTTTATGCATTTTAAAAGCCGGAGGAAATTTGTGCTATTTAGTTTAATCATTTTTGGGAGCCTGACCGCAACCATCACTGCTGTGTGTGCGCAGACGGGTCATAGAGGCGGGCAGCCGTCAGCGAAAAATCTGCCCGGCGCTTCCTTCACCACTACCAAAGATAATTATGCCCGGCTGGTAAACACAATGGTAGGCACAGCGGCCGCAGGAAATACCTATCCGGGAGCAACCTATCCCTTTGGTATGGTGCAGTTTACCCGTACCTATTTTTCTTCACAGGCAGGCTTTGTTGTCAATCAGTTAAGTGGTGCGGGTTGTGACCATATGGGCAATTTCCCCGTATTGCCATTAGATGGTGCACTGAAAGTGTCGCCTGGAAACATCCAAAAGTTGCGTACCGATATTGCCGGTGAATCCGGCACCGCCGGATTTTATAGCGCCACCGTCAATCAGGATATACAGGCTAACTTAACGGTAACTGCCCATACGGGTCTGGCCCGGTTTAGATTCTTCTCTGAGAAAAGCGCCGACAGTAATAAGGCAACCATCATTATCGGTGGTGGAGTTGCATCAAATCCTGTTAGTGCGTCCGCTATCGTTATTACGGGCAAAAACAGCCTGGAAGGGTACGCCGAAGGAGGCTCTTTCTGCGGTGTGGCGGCCGCTTATAAAATTTATTTTGTGGCTCAGTTTGACAGAGCTGCCACAGACTTTGGCATCTGGAAAGGGGATACACTATTTTCAAAAGGCAGTTTTGCAGAAGGGGCAAACTCGGGAGCCTATTTTACTTTTGATTTAAAAGGCGTTAACGGTGGGATCGGTAACAGCGCCAGTGAAACAGGGAAGCAAAGCCCCATGGTCCAATACAAAATCGGCATTTCCTATGTCTCGGTTGAAAACGCCAGACAGAATCTCCAGGCTGAAAATGCCGGTTGGGATTTTGCAGCCGTTAAGTCCGCCGCAGAAACTAGGTGGAATAGCTATCTTTCAAGAATCGAAGTAAAAGCCGCCAAAAAAGGGGCAGATGAACCGGCAGGCATTCGTCAGTTTTATACCCATTTATACCATAGCTTTATTCATCCAAATATTTGTTCCGATGTGAATGGGCAGTACAAGGGGGCGGACGATAAAATCTACCAATCAAACCGGCCCCAGTACACCTCATTCAGTAATTGGGATACTTACCGAACACAAATACAGCTATTAAGCATACTGGCGCCAGTGGAGGTTTCTGATATGGTTGCTTCGCTGGGAGATTTTGCCACCCAGGCAGGGGGCGGGTTTCCCCGTTGGGTGCTGGCTAACCGCGAGACGGGCATCATGCAGGGCGACCCTTCGACCATTCTGGTCGCAAATGCATATGCATTCGGGGCGCGCAACTATGACGGCCGGAAACTATTACAGATTATGGTGCATGGCGCCACGGATCCAACCGCTAATGCGCAGGGATTTCTGACAAGACCCGGACTCCAACAATATATAGACAAAGGCTATTATGATGCTTCTATGCAATTGGAATATAATAGCGCCGATTTTGCCATTTCCAGGTTTGCATTAGGGGCGACAGATGATCAATACCTGAGCGGATCTTTCTTAGGCCGGGCTCAGAGCTGGAAGAATTTATACAACCCTAAAAGGAAATGGCTGCAATCCCGTAACCCGGATGGTAGCTGGAAAGACATGAATGCAGACTGGCGGGAATCCACCTTTAAAAATTACTTCTGGATGGTGCCTTTTAATCTAAAGGCGCTCATTGATACGATTGGTGGCAAAAAAGCCGCTGAAAAAAGACTGGACGAACTCTTTGTCCGTTTGGATGCAAATTATGGACAGCAGTGGTTTGCCAGCGGGAATGAACCCAGCTTCGGTATTCCCTGGGTTTATAACTGGGCCGGAGCACCATATAAGGCTCAGGAGATCGTACACCGCATTATTAAAGAACAATATTTTGACAGCGCCGACGGCCTGCCTGGGAATGATGATTTAGGTGCTATGGGCGCTTATTATGTATTCTGCGCGCTGGGTCTCTATCCGGAAATCCCGGGTGTCGGTGGCTTTTCCATTGCCAGCCCATTTTTTCCTTCTATTAAGATCCACCTTCCCGGCGGCGATCTGACCATTACAGGTGGTGACGCGGATAAACCTTATATTCATAGCCTTAAAATTAACGGGACATCCTATAATAACAGCTGGCTCCCCTGGGCGAAAATAGCAGGTGGTGGCACCTTATCCTATGATCTGAGCAGCAAACCGGATAAAAACTGGGGCGCTAAGGTTGCGCCGCCTTCGTTTGAATAGTAT
>DATJDF010000578.1:0-13004 GCA_035497555.1 Arachidicoccus sp.
CATCAAAATAGATGATATTTAATTAAATTTAACATATCAACTGACACTCATGACAGCTCGCCATAAGTATTATTATCCACCGGGCAAGAAAAAAGATGCTGAAATGGTACTATCCGATTCAGCATCTTTTAAAAGAGAATATAATTAAAATGGCTCTTTAAGACTTTTTAGAGACCTTGTATAATCTTCCCTGCTCAGAGACGACATAAAGTGCGCCATTACTCGCCTGTGTAACAGCCCTGAACCTTTGGCCAAGATCTTGTAACAACCACTCTTCACCCACAATCTTATTATCCTTGATAACCAGTCTTGTTATATGGGATCCACTTAAACAGGCAATAAAAAGATTCCCTTTCCACTCAGCGATTGAATCGCTATTGTAAAAAGCCATACCGGAAGGAGAGATAACCGGATCCCAATAATAAATAGGCTGCTCCATACCTTCTTTTTGCTGAATACCATCACCCACTTTTTCGCCGCTATATTCAATACCATAGGTAATCACAGGCCAACCGTAGTTTTTCCCTGCCCGCACAATATTGACTTCGTCACCTCCCTTGGGACCGAACTCCACCTCCCAAATTTCATTGGTAGTTGGATTCCAGGCCATGCCTTCAGGGTTTCTAAACCCATAGGCAAAAATTTCAGGTCTTGCATTCGGTGTATTGGCAAATGGGCCACCCGGTACAGGTTTGCCTTCCTTTGTAATATGAATTACCTTACCCAGCGCAGAATTCAACTCCTGTGCCTGCACACGGATTTTCTTATCAGAACGCTCTCCGGTACTGACAAATAGATTCCCGTCCTTATCAAACAGGATTCTTGAACCATATTGAAGTGTTCCTGAGAACGCGGGTTCTGCACGGTAAATCACTGTTGTATTTTCAATATGCGTTTCATCTGCTGATAATTTCCCGCGCGCCACTGCCAGTACATTACCGCTCGCTCCAGGTTCCGCATAATCCCAGTATATCATTCTTGTTTTGGCAAAAT
This sequence comes from Arachidicoccus sp., assembly GCA_035497555.1. Taxonomy (GTDB): domain Bacteria; phylum Bacteroidota; class Bacteroidia; order Chitinophagales; family Chitinophagaceae; genus Arachidicoccus. The sequence continues at coordinate 994 of DATJDF010000578.1, forward strand.
CAGGATCAATATTCACATCGAGTAAACCACCCTGACCATCTGGATTCACTTTAGGAAGGCCGGTAATTTTTTTGTCCAATTTACCATCAAGCGTTTCTATACGCATGTCTCCCATCTTCTCGGTAATTAATAACCGGCCGTCCGGAAGATTGCAAATCGCCCATGGCGATTTAAGCGAACTGTCGAGCACTTCGACAAGTAAAGGCGTTGTTGATTTAACACCAGCTACCCGGGTTTGTCCTGGAAAAGCAGGTTTATAATTACTATTCGGCGTTTTTGTCTCTACAGGTGGCAGTGAATCTTTAGCAGAGGCCTGTTCTGTAGTTGGCTGGGTATTGCTTTTACAACCCGTTGTTATGACAAGTCCCGACACCAAAAGCCCCAGGACATTAAGAGATACGGTGGAGATGCGCATATTGAAGATTTTTGAAAAGTGAATTTAATCAAATTATACAGCTTTTAGATTGCACACCTAAGGATGTTAACATTATTTTCGGACTTGGATAATTCGACTGTCTTAAGTCACACAGGGCCGGTTGCCCCAAAATTCCGGTCCGAAAACAATTATATTCCCAATTTACGGTTATAGGATTCACTGCCATTTTTAGGGATGCTTAAGGAGACCCAACCCGCTGCTGCCAACCATTTGGCTAGAAAAACGATTTGCCCGACATGGTAACTATAATGCATCAACTGCCGGATAATGGCATCATAAACTTTTAGAGACTCTCCTCTAATCTGGATATCCTTTTCCAGGTCCTTTTCAGATAATCCACTCAGGGTTTCAAGCAAAACACGCCAACCTTCCGCCCACTGTGTCATTAAGGCTTCCCTGGTAACGCTTAAAGATTCAAACTCCTGATCCCGGTTCCGCCACGGCTTTTCCCCATCCGTCTCCAGAAAGTCTGTCCAGCGGCTCAGCATATTGCCCGCCACATGCTGAATAATAATAGCAATACTATTACTTCCTGCGGCCGGAGTTTCGAAAAGTTGCACATCTGTTAATTGCCGCATTGCATTTTCTGTCAATTGCTTATAGTTGGTTAATCGACTTATAGAGCGTTCCAGAAATTCACGATTAAACGACATACCAAAGTTTTTTGTTATTAAAAGATGTATAAAGATACTTATTCTACCCAATCCAGCCCTTAGCTGCCTACTTAAACACACTGTTAAAAAGGTTTTTAGGGAATATTACAGCTGAACAGGGGCCATCTAAATATAGATCATTAAATTTGCCGTTCAACAGTAAAAGTATTCTATGTCTTCATTTGAAGTTATTGGGGGTAAAAAGTTAAATGGCAGTATCGAGCCGCAGGGGGCAAAAAACGAAGCCCTGCAGATCATTTCTGCCATTTTATTAACCAACGAAGAAGTTCATATCCAAAATATTCCGGATATTCTTGATGTCAATCTACTGATCGACCTTTTAAAAGATATGAATGTAAAGGTGAACCGGACCAGCCGCCACACTTGTACTTTTCAAGCCGATGAGATTGAGACTGACTACCTTGCTTCCACTGCATTCAGAGAAAAAGGCAGCAAACTCAGAGGAAGTGTTATGCTGGCGGGCCCGATGCTTGCGCGCTTCAAGAAGGCCTTTATTCCAAAGCCGGGAGGAGACAAAATCGGACGTCGGGGTGTTGACACCCACATATTAGGTTTCCAGCAACTGGGGGCAGATTTTAATTATAATCATGAGACTTTCTGCCTTGAATTTGCCACCAAAGGCCTCAAAGGCTGTCATATGATGCTGGATGAGCCCTCTGTCACCGGCACCGCCAATATCCTTATGGCTGCCGTGCTGGCTACAGGCAAAACCGAAATTTACAATGCGGCCTGCGAGCCCTATATCCAGCAACTTTGCCGGATGCTCATTGCCATGGGGGCAAAAATTACAGGGATTGGCAGTAATCTGTTAATCATTGAGGGAGTGCAAGAGCTTGGTGGAACAACCCATACGATGTTACCGGATATGATTGAAATCGGTAGTTTTATTGGGCTGGCCGCTATGACCCAGAGTGAACTGACCATCAAAAATGCCGGGATAGAGCATTTAGGCGTTATACCTGATAAATTCCGCAAACTCGGTATACAAATGGAATTCAGGGGATCCGATATATATATTCCAAGTCAGGACCATTATGAGATAAATACCTACTTAGGTGGTGGTATCCTTACCATTTATGACAATCCATGGCCTGGGTTCACACCTGATCTGATCAGTATTATACTCGTAACAGCTATCCAGGCCAGAGGCAGCGTTCTGGTACACCAGAAGATGTTTGAAAGCAGGTTATTTTTTACTGATAAATTAATTGATATGGGCGCACAGATCATTTTATGTGACCCACACCGTGCAACAGTAATTGGCCTGGACAGAAAATATAAGTTAAGAGGTATTACGATGACCAGCCCTGATATACGTGCCGGACAGGCACTTCTAATTGCCGCCTTAAGTGCCGAAGGAAAAAGCACCATCCAAAATATTGAGCAGATCGATCGTGGTTATCAGTATATTGACGAGCGACTCCGCGCACTCGGGGCGGACATCAAAAGAATAAGTGAATAGACAATAAAGTATTTCAAAAGTAAAAGTGTACACGCTTGAGCGGATACCTATAATCAATAAAAACAACATGCAGATAATGGAGACAATCGATACAATAGAAAAAGTTATAACGGAAAGAAGAACAGTTAAACCGCAGCAATATAACGGTCATAAAATTGAGAAAACCACTATTGAAAGGCTCCTGCAGCTGGCTGACTGGGCTCCGACCCACGGACTTACAGAACCCTGGCGCTTTGTCGTTTTTGCAGGTGAAGGCGTCCACCGCTTTTGCCAGGATCATGCCGACTTATATAAAAATAATACTGCCCCTGATATGTTTATGAAGGGTTCTTATGAAAAGTTGATAGACCAGGGACATAATGCATCACATATCATAGCCGTCTTTTCTAAACGTGGAACTAAATCTAATATTACTAAACTGGAAGAAATCTGTGCTACCGCTGCGGCCGTTCAGAATATACTGATTGGTGCAGAAGCCTTAGGAATCGCTGCCTTTTGGAGCACCGGCGGCCAGACCCTAAAACCCTCCATGAAAAGTTATTTACAATTGCTGGAGGAAGACGAGATGATCGGGCTGCTTTATATGGGCTACAGTGATGCCCCTAAATCACCCGGCCGGCGCCTCACACCCGTTGAAGAAAAAGTAATGTGGTATAACCGTTAGGTCTTTGATTAAATTCCATACTAAAAATTTATAACGCTTTACATTTTCCTAACTTAGTTCGCATAATGAATCGCATAATGACAGAAAAAATAATTATTATAACAGCCCCTTCCGGTGCAGGTAAGAGTTCTATAGCACACCGGCTTTTAAGTCGGCACGCCGATAAATTAGCATTCTCTATTTCTGCTGCAACTCGGTCACCACGCAGGGATGAACAAGATGGGGTGGACTATTATTTTTTATCCATTCATGATTTTCGTGAAAAGATCGAACAGGAACAATTCATTGAATGGGAAATGGTTTATGAAGGTAAGTACTACGGCACCCTGAAATCTGAACTTTCCAGAATCTGGGCCATGGGCAAAGTACCCGTTTTGGACATTGATGTTAAAGGTGCCATCCATGTACAAAAACAATTTGAAGGCAGTGCACTTTCTATTTTTATTGAACCACCTTCGCTGGATGCCTTGGAGACGAGGTTACGGGGACGCAATACAGAAACGCCGGAAAGCCTTTCCACACGTTTAAGCAAAGCGCAGTATGAGATTTCATTCAAAGGCCATTTTGACAAAATTGTTGTCAACGACCAGCTCGAATCCGCCTGCATTCAAACAGAAAAACACATATTGGATTTTATTCAACTTCCCAACCAGCCCAAAGCCTATTAAAGTTTGTATGGTACCTGACATGCTGTAGATAAAAAGGATGCCCTTTGTGCAATAGGGCATCCTTTTTTATCATAAAACAATATAGGGCCTTATAATTTCCAACGAAATCCCAAATAAATGTTTCTGGCCATTACAGGTCCCCAGACCTGTGAGGCGTCAAAACCTGCATCCCCTGGATTATCCGCCATCAGGATCAGCGGGCTTTGCATATAATCCGTCAGATTTTCGGCACCTACATATATTTCCAGTTTATCCGATAGGAAACTTTTATTGATCTGGGCATTCATCTGAAAATAGGACGGTGAATGTTTTTCACCATAAACAGCCGTACCGGGTAAGCGTTTTGTACCCATCCACTGCGCGGTATAATTAAATTTCCATTTGCTATGGGTTTCATAATTCGCATTAAAAAATGCACGGTCCTTAGCAACCAAAGGTCGCTCTTTTAACTTTCCGTCATAGGTTGACCGAACATCTAAATAGCGGTAAGCCATGCGTAAATTCAGCTTATGTACCGGTTCAAAATCCAATTGCAAATTAAGACTATGGGCGAAAGAGCTACCCTGAAGATTAGAAAAATTCACGACACCGGCCTGTTCAAAATCAGTAACAATCTGGTTCCTAAAATCAGTATAATAATAATCAGCTGTAAAAGATCCTTCATGGTAATTCAATGTAAATTTCTGTGTGAGATTAATACCCGTATTCCAGGCGATCTCTGGTTTAAACGGATATTCCCCCTGAATCCTCTTCTTTATATCTATCCCATCCAATCTGAACTGCCGGTTGCTGGCCATTAGACCAGTATTCTCTGACAGAAAGTTCGCCGTGCGTTCTGCGCGTCCTATGGAAGCCCTGATGGCCGTTTTTTCAAAAGGAGCATACCGGATATGCAATCTGGGTGTCACAAAATTACCAAAGAGATTATGATGGTCCCCTCTAATGCCGGCCACCACATTTAGTTTTTCCTTGTAATTATATGTATATTCGGCAAAGGCACCCGGCACTACTTCTCTGCGATCCATATTCCAGCCGTCAAATTGTTCTTTATAATCATCCAGCTGGAAACTGGCGCCAGTCTTTATGATATGATTGGTATTGCCAATAATGGACTGATAAATATAATTCGCATAAAAACTATGTTGCGTACCATCATAGGCGCGGTCACCGAACAAACTGTTTTGTTCGTGGTAAACACCGGATAATTGCAACCCCATACTCTTATAGGGCTTATCCACATATACTTTCCCAATTTTTGACCACCCTTCCAATCGTTTAATCTTATTATGATAACCCCATTCGGTATTTGAAGGATACTTATATTGATACGCCATCTGGCCACCTGTGGCATTCATATAAACACCTTTGATGCCCCCTTGGATTTCCAGACCTTTGGGGCTAAAGTAAAACCACCTGTTGGCCCCGACAAAAAGGTCGCCGACCGGATTATCCATAAATCCGTCTTCATTGTGATCATTGCGCCGCCAATCCGACCGCCCGTAAAGTAATAGATTGCTGCTTACATGGTCATTGAACTCATGGTTAAAAACAAGATTCCCCTCTGAGCGGCCCTGATCACTTTGGTACCCGTTTAATAACAGCCGCGGCTCTTTCTTTTCAAATGGCTTGATCCACTCCGTATTGATCTGCCCCGCAACACCTTCATAGCCGTTTACCACTGAGCCTGATCCTTTGCTCAGCTGAATGCCTTCAAGCCAGGTGCCGGGTGTAAAGGTAAGACCAGTTACAGAAGCCAGGCCTCTGTTTTCAGGTACATTCTCACGGGTATAAAATGTATTTGCACCCGCTAAACCCAACATTTCAATTTGTTTGTAACCACTTACCGCATCGGTATAACCTATATCTACTGAAGGCGTCGTTTCAAAACTCTCACTCAAGTTGCAGCAGGCTGCACGCAGTAATTCACCCGCGCCGATCCGCTCTTGCTTAATCGCTCCCTGTAAACTTATTTCGGTACTTCTTCTTTCATAGCGAACCGTTACATCTGATAAAGACGCAGCCGCATCTGCCGGAAAAAGAGAGATGACCATGTCAGTACTATCTAAATTAAAATCAACCGGGGGGTGAATGGTATCTGACCTGTAACCTACATATCTAATTACGATAGGTTCAGGAAAATCCTTCTTTTGAAGTGGCAGACTGAACTTGCCATCGGCTTCTGACAGGACCCCCTTACTGCTATTTAACACTAATACACTGGCACCCTGCAAAGGCTCTTTTGTTACAGCATCCTGCACCGATCCTTTCAATAAGGACATATGCTCTAGTGGTACGGTCGTCTGCGCCTGCGTTACCATACCAGTCAAAATGCTGTAAAACAAAATAGTTACATAAATGCTTTTTCGGACAAAACCTTTAGGAAATCTAATGACCAACCTGCTGAGTTTTATAGGCGCAGCATGAAGGTAATTTTTGATAATCCGCAGGTAATGCTTTTACCGTTCCGGCGTCATGCCCGGCTTTGGCAATACGTGTTTCTATCGTTCTAAGCGTGGTTTTATTACGGTCAAATACCAGAACCAGATTCTTAGTATCTTTATTCCACTCTGCACTTTTGACGCCTTTACTAAAGGCGGCATCCTCAATCCTTTCCTTGCACTGTTCACAAATGCCGGCTACCTGGATGGTATCTTTTTCTATCTGTTTTTTCTGCGCAAAACCTGTTTGCACACCTATAAGCACAATACCAATCAGTATAATAAGCTGTTTCATTTTTATATATTTTGGATTCTCAAGTCCGGACAAATACGTCCATTGCTATTTCAATAAATTACATATTAGCATGCAGCGCGCTCATGCTGCATCCTGCGTCTGGAAAACCAGACCAGGGAAAATTTAGCCGTAATAGGTATAACGCTGAAATAGCTTATATAATGGAACACCAGGAGGTGGTGTCCTGAATAAAATAACCGGTTTTAATAAATCTGAGCAAACCGCGGTAACCTTTGGCGTGATAAATGCACTCGGCAGTGCAGGCTGTAGCTGCCATTTTAGCATCACAGTCTGGTCACTTGTTCTGAGCTGATCTGCGGTCAGTTTTAACACCAATATTTTCTCAGTACAACAGCTCTTCCCTGAGATATGGCTATCCCCTGAGGAAGACAACAAATCCGTTCCAATAGCCGGTAATGCGCCCAATTTAGCTACCAGCGACTCCATTGGAAAAGTCTTGGCGTCATCCCCGGGGCAACAGCAAGCTGGTTTCTCTGAACGGATGGAAACACTTTCCAGAACGTCGCCGCAATAATGCATATTGACCACGGACGCGGAGACCGAGAAAGTATATAATATCAATAATAATATGGAGACGAACTTTTTCAACAAATCAAAGATAAAGACTTCGGTAAACTAAGGGTTGTTAAATATTTTCTAAGCCGCCTGCGGCTCAACAATTACCATTCCAGGTCAAGGCAGTTACAAGTCATAATCAGGCAGTTATGGCGCCAATAAGATCAAATGGCAAACCTTATGCACCGCGCTGAGCCAGTGCTGCTACAATTTTCTTCTCATCACAAACAACACCATTTATCAGATTAAACAGGCCGTCAATGGTCTTGTAATCGGTCAGAAATTTCTTAATGGAAGTATTGTGTTCTTTCTCACCGTTTTCATGCTGTAATTCATTTTTGCGTTGCTCCAATAAGGATAGTAGCTTTTGATTCACGGGGAGCTGCCTTAATACCGCGTCCGGCTTTTCTGCATCTGTACTGGTTAAGGTCCGCTGGACTGTATCAAAATTCTGTTCAATCTGGCTCAGGACAACGTTAAACTCAGGGCTAATATAGCGCGCATCCTCGGCCTGCGCATAATAGGAAAGTGAAGCAATATAGGAACAAAGCATATGACTGGTCGCGACAAACTGGTGATACTCTTCCAATTTAACCCGCTGACGCTGCGGATCAGAAAGCATCCTCTGGAAATTATCAGAAAGATTGGCCAAGGCAATAAAAGCATTCTTTCTGCATAATTTAAAATACTCAATATCCAAAGGCCGGCCAATAAAATAATTTGCCACAGAGAGGAAATATGCCCTATTGGCCTCCAGCATGGCGGCTGTGTAAACATTTTTCTGTTGATGTTCCCAATTGGGCAGTACAAACAGGGAGGCAGCATAACCGATAACACAACCTATTGCGCTATTGATAATCCTTTGCATTAAGACATCCGACATCACTTTTGCACTGATGAAGTCATAGGAGAGAATAACCATCATCGTCATACCGATGGCATAAACAAAATAATTAATCCGAAGCATAGAACAAGCCATGAGCGTCGCAAAGCAAATCACTACAAAGGTGGCAGTCGCATCTCTTATAAAATAGATAATCAGAAAACTAATGACGCCACCGATAATCGTACCACCTATCCTGTCAATATTTTTTTGACGCCCCAGGCTATAAGACGGTTTCAGGATAATAATAATCGTCATCAACACCCAGTAACTATGATGGCCAAGATTAAACACTCTGGACACAACAAGTCCAACCATTAACGCTATAGCGACCCGTACTGCATGGCGGAACTGCCCGGAATTAAAAGAAATATTATCGACAAAAATCCGGTAACTATACTCCTGTTTAGGTATAAAAGGATCAAAATCCAAAACCGACCGGCGCTTCTTGGCCCCGGTCACCTGGCTGTCTCTGAGTATTTGAGCTTGTTTTGGCTGCCCCCCCTTTCGGGTATTCACCAGGTTCAATCTTTTTGTCCGGTCCGTTAAATCCTGCAGGCTATAAAGAATCTGGCGAAGCATAATAAAATCCTCCATATTGCCCGAATTCATATGCCTTTCTCTTAACTGGTAAAAGGCCTGCCGGCATTTCTCAAAGGCCTTATCCAATTCCCTTTTACTTTCATAATTTCTGCCCAGCTGCAGCGCCAGTCCAATCTGTTCCAATTCGAAAGCCAGCAGCCCGATATAACGGCCATACAACTGTAATATATGCTTCCCGTCAAATGCTTTGTGGAGCTGAACATAATCCTGTTGGGAAAGTAATATGCGTTCATATAAATCAATACTATCCAAAAAAATCAGTAATAATGCACGGCTTTTATCGGTCGATTCCTGGACGATCTGCCGGGTTTTAAAAACAACCTCCCTTAGGTCCTCCTGCTGTTCTTTTAAAACAACCTGCTTTCTGATCATCTGATCCATGATGTTTTTGTAGTCCACCTTAAAATCGTAAAAATCGCTACGTAGCGAGAGCAGTCCTGCTAATTCAATGAGGTGCTCGCCCAGCATCTGCTGAATTAAGCGGTAAGGTCTGAGCCGGTACGAAACGACAAACAGGATAAAATATAAAACGCCACCGGCGGACATATATAATGCATTGAGCACAATGTCTGTTGCGACAAAATTCTTATCAGAAAAGAAGATAAAACACATCAATGCACTGGTTCCGATGCTGGTCATCCGGGTGCCATAAACACCGCATAATGAGAGGGTAAGTGCAAAAAAGAGGAGCTCCACTACTGAGAGCCAGAAAATATCCCGGGAAAAGCCCGCGATAATAGCCACCAAAAAATAAGCCCCTATGGCGATAAGTAATGAATTAAGTCGCCGGATAAAGGCACCGGGAGCATCCGTATAACCCACCATGATAACACCAAAGGGAATCAGAAGATATTTTATCAGTACACCGTAGTGGAAAAAAATAAGGGATGGAACCAAAACAGCCAGAGAAATCAGGATACCCGCATATAAATGGTGTCCTGAAACAAATTTCCTGAATACGGTGATATTATTCAATTTTAACGACATTATTTTAATACAACAAAACTTTGCTTGTTATAATTATTCATGGCCCTCGCGATACCCATTAAAGCAATCTGTTCGATAATCTCGGTACACTTTTCTATTTTATTTTTAATGGTTTCCCGTTCCTCCGGGAACCATTTGCCCAGGACAAACTCAACTTGCATGCCCTTTGGAAATGAACTACCGATACCGAATCTTAATTTTGGATACTGGTCCGTGCCTAGCACCAATTGAATATCTTTTAAACCGTTATGGCCCGCATCACTTCCGCCGGCCCTAATACGTATCCGGTCCACTGGCAAAGCCAGGTCATCCACGATAGTGAGGGTCTGATCTACCGGAATCTTCTCCTTATCCATCCAATACCTAAAAGCTTTACCGCTTAAGTTCATAAAAGTGGTCGGCTTGATACATACAAAAATCCGCCCCTTCCATTTAACCTCCGCCACCTCTGCTAATCTGTCAACCCTGAAAATACCCTTATGCTTGGCCACAAATGCATCTAATACATCAAAACCCGCATTATGGCGCGTATGTGCATACTCGCTACCCGGGTTACCCAAACCTACTATTAAAAATTTAGACATATCGTAAATTAACCAAAAGATGATAATACGCAAAATTAGTGCTTATTGACCGCTTATTTCTTTCAGTGGAAAAATTAATCGGTTGCTTACTTTTAGCTTGGATTCGTTTCCCAAGTTTGTTTGGTGGCTGGCAAATAATTAGCTTTGAGGGTTCAAGACCCAAATAATGAATAAAAATAAGCCACCCTTTTTTACCGGAGATATACCGGCATCGCCTGTGGGACCAGGTGCACAAAGACAGATCCTGGGCCGTGACGATCAGTTAATGATGTTAAAAATGGATTTTGAAACTGGTGCGGTGGGTGCGATGCATGAGCATTTACATACCCAGGCGACTTATATCCTGAGTGGGGCCTTTGAGTTTACTATTGGAACTGAAAAAAAAGTATTGAAAAGCGGGGACGGCTGTTTTATGCCTGCACATATAGCACACGGCTGTGTCTGCCTGGAAGCAGGTAGCCTGATAGACGTCTTTACTCCGGAAAGAAAAGATTTTTTGACTTGAGTTATAGATAGTTAGACAAAGGGGGCGGCGCTTGTTCAAACGCTCACTTTTACCTCCCGAAGGAAAAGCAAGGAAAAATATTCTTGGATAGCTATCAATTGAAGGCAACTGTCCTGAGAAGACCCCCTTTTTGTTCTTTTTTTTTGATTCAGACTTTGATTTTGCAGTGATGCTCTATATTATTAAGATGCAAGGCGAGCCGATAAAAAATCACTCGCCTTGTTTTTAAAATTGTCCAAACCACATATCAGGTTTGTGATAGGGCGCAACCTGTGCGCTAGTAGCTTAAAGATAGGACTTTTAAAACGAACACAAAAATAATTATACCATGGAAAAATATTTGCAAATTCACGGCATCCTGGTCTCAATAAAATAACATTCGTAAAAGAGAGGTAACTGTTCTAAATTTGATTTTTAAATTGCCCGGAACATTCAATCGTTAAATTATTGCGCGCCGTTTAACCCAGACAGATACGCCTACCTAACTTGAATAACTGATCCCGATTATCCTTCTTTTTCCTTATTTTTACGACAAAATCACCGCAAATGAAATGGTTAAACCCAGACGATAATACCGAAGGCGTAGATGTCCAAAAAGGAGGGCGCGGCAGAACTGTCGGCAAAATAGGGGGTGTAGGAGCGATTGTCGTAGTCGTAATATCCCTGATACTAGGCAAAAATCCAATGGAAATGCTGGGATTTGTCAATAATGTAATGCCGGAACAACAACAATCCCAAGGCGTTGGCACAGTCACAAATACAGATGCCGATAATGACTCTACGTTTACCGTTCGGGTTTATAATAGTGCCAATAAAGTCTGGAGCGGCATCTTTAGTGATCATTTTAATCAAAATTATACCAAACCGAGACTTTACATGTTCAGTGGCAGCGTGCAGACCGCCTGTGGCGGTGCCTCCGCAGCCTCCGGTCCCTTTTACTGTCCGGCAGACAGAAAGGTTTATATTGACCTTGGATTTTTCCATGAACTTTCCCAAAGATTTCAGGCACCCGGCCAACTGGCCCAGGCCTATGTGATCGCCCATGAGATGGGGCATCATATCCAGAATTTACTCGGCTTGACAGATAAGCTGGACGCGGCCCGATCCCGTGTCAGTGAGGAAGCCTATAATAAACTTTCCGTAAAACTTGAACTCCAGGCCGATTTTTACGCGGGCCTTTGGGCGCACTATGCCGAGCAGGAGCAGATTATACAATTAGATCCTAATGATATTGCC